>CAJXRJ010000666.1 GCA_913058555.1 uncultured bacterium | reverse complement strand
CGAGATCATGCCTAGTCTCGTGGGCTCGGAGATGTGTATAAGAGACAGATGGGAACCCACAGGGATCGACGACGGATGCCTGGGCAGAAGGTCTTCCCAGCGAGCCAGGGGGCTGGTTCGGCGGGCCGCAGTCTCGGATCTCGATCCGGCAGCGATGGGCCCCGGTCGGGCCGCGTTCCTACGTGGATCCCCCTTGCCTTGCTTTTCGCGGGCCTCTTTGCGGGCCTCGCTGCCCTCCAGGGCAACGCGCGTGAATTCGGCCTGGCCCGGGTGGATACCACCCGTTATCGGCTCCAGAGCGGCAGCCAATGGCTGAGCCCGGCCTGGCTGGAAGAGTTGGAGCGCGTTCTCGTCCGGATCCGGGAGATTCCGGCGGACGACCCGAAGCAGATTCGCGCCTTCGTGGACGAAGTTCGCGCATTGCCCTTCGTGGCCGAAGTCGGAACGCCAGAGGTTCAATGGCCCGACGGCCTTGCCCTTCCCATTCGGCTCTATGAGCCCGTGGCGTGCATTCCGACGGGTACCAGGGACTATCTGCCTGTGGCGGCCGATGGGACGGTGCTCGGTGGTTACGCCTTCGCTCCCCACGAGGCCTACGGCGGTTGGCTCCCGACCCTCGGTCCCCACGGGGCGGCTCCCGACGTGATTCCGGGGGACACCCTCACGCTGCCCGCGCACCTTGCGGGCCTCGAGATCGCCACGTCGATGTGGGGCCACCTGCAGGTGGATGACCTCCGCCGGTTGGGGCGCATTTTTGTCGACGCCAGCCGCCCGGACGCCCCCGTCTTCGACCGTTCGCCGGGCTCTTCGACGCCACGTCGCCTGCCAGGGGGGGCGATCTTGGCCCTCGAGGACGGGCGCCGAGTCTACTTCGGGCGGCCGCCGAAACCCCTCTTCGACGGGGAGCTACCCATTGCCATGAAGTGGGATCACATTCGGCGGGCGGTGGGGGATCGAATCCCCGGAGAAGCGGGAGCGTCGGGCCAGGGCCCCACGGAGCCTTGGGCCCTCCTGGACGCCCGCTTTGATGAGCCGATCTATCTGACCCGCGAGGAGGTTGAGGCTTTCGCCCGGGGCGGGAGCGAGCGTTGAACGGGCTTTGTTCTCGCGGGGTCTTGTTCACCGTTCTGGTGCTGGCAGCGAGCACCGCAGGGGGGCTCGCTCCCCTTAGGGGCCGCCTCGGCGCCGACATCCAATTCCGGGGGCCCGCCCAGGCCCTCGCGGCCCTGGCCGCCTGTGCCCTCGTGGCATTCGCCATGCCCTGGGGCGCCCGGCGTCCCGTCGAGTCGGGGAGCGCCGGGGAGGACCCGCCAGGCGAGCCGTCGCTGGGCGCCGGGTCCCGGAGCCTCCTGGCAGCGGGCCTCGCGGTGGGGGCATGGCTGCCTTTCGGCGCGCTTTGGCTGCGGTCGCATCCTGCAGCCTCGGGTAGGTGGGTCTTCGCCGTCGCGGGAGCCATCGCCGTCGCCTCGGCGCTCCGAGAGCTCGCAGCGAACCGGGAGGCGCCCTCAGGTCGGACCGCTGGGGGCCTGCTGGTCGTCCTTTGGGCGGTCTTTGCTTGTTTCGTCCTCCCTGGGGAGCCCCGGTGGCTGGTGAGGGAGGCCCCAGGCGTTGGGCCCGGGGCTCGCGGGGAATGGGAGCTCATCGAGGCGGATGTGGACCTGGCGGGCCCCTTGACCTCCGCGACGGTCGCCTACGACGGCTACCCGCCCTTGATGATCGAGGCGGATCTCCTCGCGGGCGAATCGAGGCGGCTTCGCGCTTGGATCGTGGCCCCCAAGGACCGGTCCTTCGCGGCCCATGAGAGGCCAGATCTCGTGGACGCTGATCCCGTCGACTTGGGCGGCGTGGCCGTCAAGCCTATTGGCCTCACCGGCCCCCAAGGTCCAGGTGCGCCCGGCGGCGAAGACTCCCCGGCGCCGGTCGACCCCCTGACCTCGCGCCCGCTGCCGCCGATCCAGCCCCCAGGCCGTGGCATCCCTCTGTCCGCCTGGCTGGCCGCGGCGGCGTCGTCCATCTTCCTCGCGCTGATTGTGCTGCGCTTCAGGGAGCGTCTGGTTGTGGCGCCTTTGGCCCTCGTGGTTGGGGTTGGATCCGCCGCGTTTTGCCTCGGCGATGTTGGATCGGGCCCCTCCAATGGCCCCGGGCCCATGGATGGTCCTGGCCTCACTGTCGTCCTGGAGGGCCTTCGGTCCCAGGGGGGCCCTCCCGGTGGTGGGGTGCGCTGGGCGGTGATCGAGCGATTCCGGGGGCCCCTGGTCGAGGCGATTTCGCTGGCCGGCGCCGGGCAAGCGCAGCCGCGGCCAACGCTCCGGATCGAGGACCTTCGGGGTCCCCTGCGGACCCGCTTGTCGGTGACCAGTGCTCAGTCTGCGCAGAGGTCGATCGAGGTCCGTGACCCCGCTCAGCCCATCGATCGCATCGTGGCTCCCTTCGATCCGGGCCTTCGGCTGCTGATGCCCGAGGTGAACACCCTGGGGGCCTTCGGGGCGGCCTGGGTCCGAAGCCCCGACGGTCGCTGGTCGGGTGGAGGTCCGTGGGCGGTCGGAGCCGCCTGGGCCGGAGGTGGTGCCACCGCCTCGGAGCCCCCCGCGTGGGTTGGGGCTGCACTGCCGATGGGGGTCAGCGTCTTCGTGGGCCGCCTGGAGGCGGCGGCCGCTCGCTCTCTCGATCTGCCCCTGGGCGGCGCGGCCCAGGGCCAGGCTGCGGGGCCAGAGCCCGCGGCCTGGGTTCGCCTCCTGGCCTTTTGAATGGAAAGGGCCCGGGCTGTCTTCCCTCTGCCGAGGGGAGGCGCCCCACGGGACCCCGCCGCCCCGGATTGGCGGCGGAGAGCGGCGCCGGAGGCCCTGGGGAGCGCATTTTTCTCTTCCCTGAGTCCCATGCAGCCGGATCCTGGCAGGCTTCTGCCCCCTGGCCGCGGAGTGGGGCCGACGGGACGCAAGGGCAGTTCCTGCGCCGCTTCCCCTCCGGAGTGCGACCGGGTCATGGCCGAATGGGGTCGCGCAGGCGAAGCGATGGGTGCCCGGGGGGCTTGGGCGTTCGAAGGCCAGGCAAAGTTCTCCCGCGAACTTTCACTCTGGGCGTTGCCTGGGCGGGTTCGCCTCTCTACTCTCTTCGGCCTCCTGCGCTCCTGGGCGGCCCCCAAATGGGTCTCCCTGTGCGCTGGCAGGCCCACGGACGTTCCGTTTGCGGGCCTAGCTCTGAATCCCCCTTTGCTCGCGGACCATCATCGATCGGTTCCTGGAGTGCCCACACTCCTGCATAGGTCCCTTTCGATCACGCACCGAATTGCTCGGCGGTCACGATCACTCCGTTCCGAATCCACTGCCGCGCATAATCACGTCCAGTCATGACGACCACCCACGTACGTAGCCAGGACACCGAAGATCGGTGGCTCATTTACGACGCGACCGAGCACAACCTCGGCCGCATGGCAGCCCACATCGCCTTTGCTCTCCAGGGCAAGGATCGCCCGACCTGGACCCCCAGCGAGCGCACTGGCGCCCACGTGGTCGTCATCAACGGCGACAAGCCCCGCCTGACCGGCAAGAAGGGCTCCGAAAAGATCTACCGCCACTACAGCGGCTACCCCAACGGCCAAAAGCACGTCGCGATCGACAAAGTGATCGCACGTCGGCCCGCGGACGTGGTCACCCTCGCTGTGCGGCGTATGCTTCCCAAGACCCGCTTGGGTCGCGACCTCTTGCGTGGACTCAAGGTCTACGCTGGTGAAGAGCATCCGCACACCGCGCAGAAGCCGGTGAAAGTCGAAAGCCTCTGATCCCCAACATCTAACGAACCATGGCAGTTATCAATCCTTGGACCTGGGGTCTCGGCCGTCGCAAGTCCGCGGTCGCTCGCGTCCGCCTCAAGCCCGGCGCCGGTGGCTTTGTCGTCAACGGCAAGCCCGTCGACGAATACTTCGTCACCGTCCAGACCCGTCAGCGTGCCCGCCAGCCTCTGGCGGCCACCGACGGACTTGAGCAGTACGACATCTTCTGCAACGTGAACGGCGGCGGCCCGAGCGGCCAAAGCGAAGCCGTTTCGCTCGGCATCGCCCGTGCCCTCAAGACGATCAACCCGGCCACCTTCGAGACCCTGCGCGATCAGAGCTTGCTCTGTCTCTTATACACATCTCCGAGCCCACGAGACTAGGCATGATCTCG
>CAJXRJ010000665.1 GCA_913058555.1 uncultured bacterium | reverse complement strand
GTCCGCGAGGCGGCCCGCTTCGCCCGGTGCGGCGTTCCGGATCCGTGCGGCGGCCAGGCCCGCAAGGGCGCCCTCGAAGGCGTCTTCATCCGAATGGAACCGCCCCGCCTTTTCCCGCGCCCGGCGGGCCAGGCGGGTCACCACCGGGTACAGGTAGGTCGTGAGTTGCCCGGTGAGCTGAAGCGTGCCAACCCGTTCCAGAACATGCAGGAAGGCTTCCTGGGCCACGTCGGCGGCGTCGCTCTCCCGCCCCGATACCCGCAGGGCCACGCGGTACACAAACTTGCCGGCTCGGGCGTAGAGCTCATCGAAGGCCGAGAGTTGGCCCGCCGCAAGGGCGTCGAGAAGGGTTTGGTCCGAGGGGGCAGGCACGGCCTGACCCTACGTGCGATGGGTCGGATCCCTTGGTGGGGACACGTAACTTCTTGCGCCGCAGGGGGCCTGGGCCTCCGCCTTTCCCGCCATGCGGGGCTTACGCCGCGCCCTCGAACTGCAGGGCGTGCAGCTTGGCGTAAAGGCCATCCTTCCCGAGCAGCTCGTCGTGGGTTCCCCGCTCTCGGATCTCGCCCCGGGCCATGACGAGGATCTCGTCGGCGTCCCGGATGGTGGAGAGCCGGTGGGCGATCACAAGGGCGCTGCGGCCGCTGAGAAGCTCACGGGTGGCCAGCTCGATGCGGTGCTCCGTGGCGCTATCCACCGCGGCGGTGGCTTCGTCGAGGATCACGATGTCGGGCCGGGCAGCGAGGGCGCGGGTCATGGCCAGGAGCTGGCGTTCCCCGGTGGAGAACGTTGCACCGCGCTCCGCGACATCGGCGCCCAGGCCGCCGTCGAGCCCCTCCACCAATTCCCGGGCCTGGGCCGCATCAAGCGCCTCGTCCAGGGATTCGCCAGAGACTTCGCTGCGCTCCATCACGAGGTTGTCCTCGATGGTCCCTGCGAAGAGGAAGTCCTCCTGGAGGACGAGTCCAAACCGCGAGCGGAACTCCGACATGTCGAGATCCTTGAGGTCGGCTCCGTCCACGGTGATCTCGCCCGCATTGACGTCGTAGTAGCGCAGCAGCAGGTTCACCAGCGTGGACTTGCCCGCGCCGGTGGCCCCGACGACGGCCACCGTCTTCCCCGGAGGAATGTCGAAGCTAACGCCCTTGAGCACGGGGGAGTCGTCCACATAGCGGAACTCCACGTTCTCGAAGCGCACGTGCGGAGCCGTACCCACCGGGGTCGGAATCGGAACGGGGCTCACGGGCTCGGCGACGCCGGCCTTCGTGTCGAGGATCTGGAAGATGCGCTCGGCGGAAGCGAACGCGCTTTGCAGAACGTTGTAGCGCTCGCCGAGCTCCCGGAGTGGCCGCACCAGCATGTTCAGGAGCAGCCAGAACTGCACGAACTCGCCGTAGGAGAGGGTCTTGCCCACGATGGCCACAACCCCCGCCCAGAGGGCGGCGCCCTGGATCACGTACACGGCCAATGACATGACCGGGTAGAAGAGCGCGAAGAGGAAGATCGTGCGCTTGTTGGCCTCGAAGTACTTGTCGAGGGCGGAGTCGAACTGCTGGGCGACGCGGTCCTCGCGGCGGAAGACCTGCACGACGCGGATGCCGGAGAGGACCTCCTGGAGGTAGCCGTTCAGCTTCGAAAGGCGCGCGCGCACTTCCCGATGGGTGCGCCGGGCGCCGCCGCGGAAGGCGAGGCTGATGCCGATGAGGAGAGGCGTCGTGAGGAGCGTGATGAGCGCTAGCTTCGCGTTGATCGCGAAGAGCATCGCGAGCACCGCCAGGACCTTGATCGAGTCGAACAGCAGGACGATCACGCCCGACGTGAACATCTCCGAGAGGCTCTCGATGTCGGTCGTGACGCGGGTCACAAGGGAGCCGGTGGGGCGCTTGTCGAAGAACCCAAGGTCCAGGCGCTGGATGTGCCGGAAGACCGTCGATCGCAGGTCGTGCACGACGGCCTGGCCCGTTTCATTGAGGGTCGCCGTCTGGAAGTAGCGCAGCACGGTCATGAAGCCGATCAGCACCACGTAGCCGGCAACCCACCAGAGCAGGGTGTTGGTGAAGGGGCTCTTGTCCGCGCCGTCCGGAGCTTTCGCGGCGTCCGCCACGGGGCCGTCGATGGCGTTCTTCCAGATCATCGTGCCCGCGAGCTCGCCCACGAACAGGAGGCTGAGCACGAGGAAGCTGGCCGCGAAGAGCCGCTTGTGGGGGCGCGCGTAGATCAAGAGACGCTTGAAGAGCGACGAATCCCATGCCTTCGTCGCCACGAGCTCCGACCGGTCGATGTCCTCGGCGGCGTTGGTGCGGGCCTTGCCCCGCCCGCGCGTTGGCGATTGATCTGCCTTTGGGTTGTTGGCTGGTGTGCTCATGCGCGACCTCCCACTTCGCCGTTGACGGCGGCGGACAGGGATTCGGAAAGGGATTCGGTGCGCTGCTGTTGATCCCAAGTGTCGCGGTACCAGCCGGCGCGCTGGATCAGCTCGTCGTGGGTGCCCGTGGTTTCCACTGAGCCGTCCTTCGCAAGCACGAGGATGCGGTCAGCTTCTTTGACCGTGGAGAGGCGGTGTGCGGCCACGAGCACCGTGCGCCCTTCCCCAGCGGTTCGCAGACTGCCCACGAGATCGCGCTCGGTTTCGGTGTCGACCGCGGACAGGCAGTCGTCGAGCACGAGGATCTTGGGATTCCTCGCGAGGGCCCTGGCGATGCACGTGCGCTGGCGCTGACCGCCGGAAAGGCTGACGCCGCGCTCGCCCACGATGGTGTGTTTGCCACCGGGGAACTCGGCCACTTCGTCCTTCATGGCGACGCGCTCGATGAGGCGGTCCACCTCCTCGTCGCTGATGGGGCCATCCGCCCCGAAACGAATGTTCTCGTCGTAGGCCTCGGAGAAAAGAAACGAGTCCTGGGGCACGTAGCCCAACGATCCGCGCAGGGTGGCCAGGGGCAGGTCGGTCACGTCATGGCCGTCCAACCGGATCTTGCCGGCGTCCGCTTCGAAGAGCCGTCCGACCAGGTTGAGCAGGGTCGACTTGCCGGCACCGGTGGGCCCGACGATGCCGAGCGTCCCCCCAGCTTCGATCTCCACGGATACGTTCTTGAGGGCCGGCTCTGAGCCGCGCTCGTAGGTGAACTCGACGCCCTCGAAGGCGAGGGCGCCCTTGACGTCCTTCAGCGCGAGGGGCGTGTCGCCGTCTTGGATCGGACTGACCTCCTTCGTGAGTTCCTCGATGCGCCTGGCGCTGGCCACCGCCCTTGGCAGCATGCCCATGATCCAGCCGATGGCGATGAGCGGCCAGAAGACCTTGATGGTGAGGTCGATGAACTTGAATAGGTCGCCGATAGGCAGGCTTCGGTCCACGGCAGCCAGCCCGCCGATGGCGAGGATGACCGCGAAGGTGATGTCGAAGGAGCCGTAGATGGCCGCGTTCGTGAGGCCTCGGGCGTTCCCGAGCAGCACTTGGTTGTCGCGATTCTCCGCGCTCGACTTCTCGAAGAGCTTCGCCTGCTGATCCTCGCGCGCGTAGCCCTTCACAACGCGGATGCCGCCGAAGTTCTCCTGGGCCCGGTGGCTGATGTGGGCGATGGACTCTTGGACCGAGACGGAGTGCTTGTGCAGGCTGCCCGAAAGGAGCTTCATCGTGAGGCCCATGGCGAACATCGGCAGCACCATGGCCACGGCCAACGGCGCGTTGATCGTGAAGAGGTAGCCGATGCTGATGGGCAAGATCACGAGGGCGCCCAGGGTGTACATGAGTCCCGGGCCCAGGACCATGCGCACGTTCTCCACGTCGCTGGTGACACGGGAAACCACGTCACCGGAACGGGTCCGGTCGTGAAAGGCGAACGGCAAGGACGTCAGCTTGTTGAAGAGCTCCGTCTTGAGATCCACCTCGACCCGGCGGGACACCACCACCACGAGCCAGCGCTGGTAGAAGCGCAGGACCGAGTGCCCAACGGCGTACGCCGCAAGGGAGAGGATGACCGTGCGCATCCACACCGCGTCGCTCGAATCCTTCGCCCGGTCCAAGGAGTTGCCCACTAACAGCGTGATCGCCACGTCCGCCAGCTGCGCCAGCGGGATGCAGAGCACCCCGAGGAATAGCGACGTTCGGTAGACGAGGAAACGCTTGAAGAAGCGGAGGAGGATGGACAAGGGGCGGGTTGGGGGGCTGTCTCTTATA
>CAJXRJ010000664.1 GCA_913058555.1 uncultured bacterium | reverse complement strand
GAGATCATGCCTAGTCTCGTGGGCTCGGAGATGTGTATAAGAGACAGAGCCAGATCGGCGTGATGTTCCACGAGCTCAGCTGGGTGGATATGACGGTCCTGCGCGGGGAGCACTCGATTGAGCTTCCCGCCCAGTGGCACGGCCGAGTGGGCAGAAGTTCTTTCCGGTTGCGCGGCATCGCTGGCGGCCCCACGGAGCTCTTCCTGCACGCCGGTAGCCCGGTGGAACTGGACTGGCGCGGCAGCATCACGGAGCTT
Source organism: uncultured bacterium (assembly GCA_913058555.1). GTDB lineage: Bacteria > Planctomycetota > UBA1135 > UBA1135 > Saltatorellus. Next base: position 3,940 of record CAJXRJ010000664.1, on the reverse strand, counting down.
CGGCCGCCGATGGCCGTGTTCCCTGGGTCGAGCGTTCGCCTCGACCGCCCGCGCTACACGCGGACGCAGGACACGTCCGCCCGCGCGAGTCAGCCTTGGAACCTGCCTGAGGACGAGCAGGTCGGGTCGGTTTGGCCCTGGCGCACGCGCTCGGACACCGATCAGGACGTGCGCGAGCGCATGATCCTCAGCCGCGAGACCCAGAGCTTTGACGAGGTCCCGGGATCGCCCACGGGAACGATCGATCGCGTTCGCACCTACCGAAACGATGGCTCGAGCAGGGTGCAGTCCATCCGCTCCGGCGGTACTTCGGCTCAGATCTCCGTTCAGCCCGATGTCGCCCCAACGGTGACGATCTCGCCGCGTCGCTCTGAGGTGGCGCCGGTTCAGCCGATGGTGCCTTCGCAGCGCTCCACGGAGCCCAGGGCCCAGATGCAACCCCGGACGCGCGCCCTTGAGACCCGCACTCCCATCGCTGAGCCGAGCCGAGGAGTCCCGACGGGGTCTGCGAAGGACTTTGATAGCGCCCAGTGGAGGGGTCTGAAGATGAACGCCCTGAACGGCTCCGGCGTCGTGGCCACCGAGCGGGGAACCGGCGTCGAAGTCCGGATCCTGGGCGAAGGCCGCACGAAGGTCTTCATCAGCGGCTCCTCGCCCTCACCGCGCTGGTGCTTCACGCCGTTCGCGGACTACCTGATGCAGCCCGGCGCGGTCGCCGTGCTCGAGTCCAACGGCCGCCTGCGCATGAGCTTCGGCACGATCGAAGAGCATGCCCCCTCGAAGGGACGCCCGAACTTCGACGAGCTCGCGAAGTAACGAGCCTGGCTTGTCCCCGTGGACCGGCATCGCTGATGGTGGTGCTACCGGGTGGGGATCGAGGAACGTTCGCATGCAAGAGGCCGCTCTCCCTCAAAGGAGAGCGGCCTCTTGCGTTCCCTTGAGAGGCCCCCAGGGCCCCACCAACGGGCCCCACCAACGGGCCCCACCAACGGGCGCGGGCCGAGGATCCTCGGTTTGGATCCCCGGCCCGCGCTCGCGAACGAAGTGATTGGCTCAGGCGACGCGCCGAAGCATCGTCATGTCCCGGGAGATCGCCTGAATCGCGGGTCCCGCGGTCTCGGCGACGAGCTCGGGGTCCACGTGGAAGGCGCCATCCTTGACGCCGTTTCCGGAGCGGACGCCCGCGATGCGGCAGCCAGCGCGCCAACCGGCGACGAGCTCGGTGCTGCTGTCGCCAACGACCCATGACAGTGGGAGCTTGATCCCGTCCGCCTGTGCGGCGTGGTGCATGGCGCCCGTCCCCGGGAGGTAGTACACCGAATCTCGGTCACGGCCTTTCACGCCCTCAGGGTGATCGACGCAGGTGTAGTCGCGGCACATCTTGATGCCGAGGCTGCGCAGGTGCGTGTGCAGCCGGCCTTGAAATTCCTTCCAGTCACCGTAGCTCTGGGCGCCAAATGCGACCGAGTCAATGTTGCCCACGAGGTAGAGGCTCCAGCCAGACTGGGTCACCCTAAAGAGCGCATCCAAGACGCCGTTGTAGAAGTCTGCTCCGTCAAAATGCGGGAAGTGACCTTCCTCGTTCAACGGCTTTACGATGGTCCCGATCACGTCAACGAAGACGCCCCGGGGAGGAGGGCCCCAGCCGACGAGGGGAGAGGCCTGGGGTGGATTAGAGGGGGAGGTCATTCGATACTGCGGGCGCTGGAATAAACGAAATGGCGGACGTGTCGGATGGAAGGAAGCCACCCTCAGAACAGACGCAGAGGTCATCCGTCTTGCGGACAACTGGGTGTCGGCACATCTCTCTTTGGATCAAGGAGAAAAAAGGGTCTCTGGGACTGTGGAAGACACCCATAGGAGCGATCGGTTCAGCCGCGATTCCGGCTCTTGAGGGGGTCCATGGCTACTTTCGACGCCGTATCTCGAGCCACGTCCAACCAATGCGACACGGACGTCTTCGCCCGAGGACACGGGGCGCCGCAGCGGCGGCTTCAACCGGCAAGGGGCGACAAGTCTGGACGAGGGAACAAAAGCCCATTCGAGAACTCCGGGTCAGGTTTGCGGGTCCACGAATTCGATCTCTATCCCGGGGGACTCTAGCGGTGCTTAGGTCGCGTCCCCATAGCCCTCCCTCTCGGGCTCTCCCGAAGGCCCAGATCCCGGCCCTCGCCCGAGGCCACGTTCGAATCGACTGAACCGTTGTTTGCTTCTTCCCTACGCATCGCCATCGTCCTGAATCCTTTCACGCTGCGGCGAAAGGGGGGCGACCATGCACCGACCATTGCGCGCGAGCTCTTGGGCCGTGGGCACGCGGTGAGGGTCTTTGGGGACCTGAGCGGCGGCGTTCCCCAGTCCAAGGTGGATTTCGGGGGCGATGGGGTCACCGCGCCCCTCGAGGGCACGAGCCTCTCCGCCTTCGGCCCCGATCTCGTCGTGGCCTACGACGCCCTTAGCCCGGCGGCCTTCCGCGGGGCGCGAGCGGCCCGCCGCCTCGGGGTGCCCCTTGTCATCGTGGAGGAGGGCTTCCCCGATCACGGCAAGCCCGTCGAGAGGGCCCTCCGTGGTTTCGGCGCATGGGCTTTCGGGCGAACTGTCCGCAAGGCCGCAAAACGCATCGTGGCCTTGGACCCTGTGGCTTCACTCCAAGCCGAGAAGGAGGGTTTCGACCCCTCCATTGTTGTCGAGCTTGGATCCGGCGTGGACTTGCAGCGCTTCCGGCCGGGCCTCGCCAGCGAACGGCTCGTGCGCCACGGGATCCCAGGGCACATGTTGCTCGTGATCGGGCGCGTGGAACCCGGGCGCGGCATCGACGTGTTGGTGGACGCCTTCGCCCGCACGGTGGGCCATGGCGCCGGGTGGAACCTGGTTTTTGCCGGCGAGGGCTCCATGCGCCAGCAGCTACGTGCCCAAAGCGAGCGACTTGGCGTGAGCTCCCGCGTTCGCTGGATCGGACCGCCCAGTCAGGAAGAGCTCCCCGGGTTGCTCGGTTCGAGCACCGCGTTGCTCGTGCCGGCACTGGACGATGACGTCGCGAGTCAGAAGATCATCCGCGCTATGGCCTGTGGCATTCCCGTCCTGGCCTCCGACGTCGGCAGGCTCCGCGGCAAGGTCGAGCATGAGGTCAACGGCCTCGTGGTTCCCCCTGGCGACCGCGACGCATGGGCCCACGCGATCAGTCGGCTCGCTTCCGATCCGAATCGGCGCGCCCGTTGGGGACGCGCGGCACGGGAGAAAGTCGAGCTCGACCTGTCATGGCAGCGCGTCGCCGACCAGTTCGAGGAGATCCTCTTCTCCGTCAGGGCCCAATCGGAGGCCAGCTCCCGGGGTCTCAGCTCCGAAGCCCACGGATTGGGAGACCCAGACAGTCCCTTTCCCTCTGGGGGGAACGGCCTTGGGGACAGCCTCGACAACTCCCTCAAGAGTGGCCTCGCCACGTCAGATCAGTAGGGAAGCAGGTCGATCGGGTGTCTGCGCCGCGGCCGAGCCAGGCGAGGGGCCACAAAGAAGGACCTGGAGAGCGCGCGATCGATCGCGCCCTCTCCAGGTCCGTTTTTCTTGGCCCTTGTCCATACCCCGATGGGGCCAGGCCATCATCCCCGGGTGAGGATCAGCTATCCGTCGCGCGGCGCAGCTCTTCCTTGAGGAAGGCCATGTCCTTGGCGTATTGCTTGACCGCCGTGCGGGTCTCATCGTCGATTTCGTTGAAGGTGCAGCCCACCTTGACGCCGTCAGAGCGCTCCTCGAGGAACGCCACGGCGACCCGGGCCTCGCAGTAACCGCGTTGGAGTAGCGGCAAGCGGAACTTCACGGTGAGCTCGGTGCCGACGCTGAGCATCTGGCCCATGTCGAAGGCCGTTAGGTCGGTCTTGCCGCCGTTCCAGGTAAAGCGCCTGTCTCTTATACACATCTCCGAGCCCACGAGACTAGGCATGATCTC
>CAJXRJ010000663.1 GCA_913058555.1 uncultured bacterium | reverse complement strand
CTACACACTGCATATCGTCGGCAGCGTCAGATGTGTATAAGAGACAGGAGCCAGCCGGGGCGTTCGCTTTCCCATAGACAAGCTTCGTCGCCTTCGCGCCGAGCTGCCTGCGCAACACGGGCCGAAAGCCCCGCTCGAGGGTCGGCTTGTGGACCCAGAACTCATCGGGGTTCACCCGGCCTTGCACCACAAGCTCTCCCAAACCCCAGGCTGCATTCACGAGCACCACGTCACGGAACCCGCTCTCGGTGTCGAGCGTGAAGAGAACCCCAGAGCAGGCGAGGTCGCTGCGGATCATCTTCTGGACGCAAACGGAGAGCCCGACGCCGCGGTGGGGAATCTGATGATGCGTGCGATACGTGATCGCCCGGTCGGTGAAGAGCGACGCCATGCACCCACGGATCGCGCGCTCGAGCGCGTCCCACCCGCGGACGTTCAGGAAACTCTCCATCTGCCCCGCGAAGGAGGCGTCAGGCAAGTCCTCTGCCGTTGCGCTCGAGCGCACGGCAACGTCGGTCTCCTCCTCGCCATACTCCCGGGAGAGGGTACCGTAAGCGGACCGCGCAGCAGCGGCGACGTCGGGTGGGAGTGTCGCCCCTGCGATCTGCTCGCGGATCCGGCCTCCGATTTCAGAGAGCGCGGTGATGTCCTCCACGTCGAGTCCATCGAGCTCCGCATAGATAGTGTCCGCCAAGGCCGCGGCAGCCAGGTGCCGCCGGAACGCGTCCACCGTCAGAGCAAATCCCCCTGGCACCCGCACGCCGGCTTCCTTCATGGAACGAACCATCTCCCCAAGGGAGGCGTTCTTGCCGCCCACATCGGGAAGACGGCTAAGCGAGATCTCTTCGAGTCGGAGGGCGTAACTCATTGGGCTCTGATCATCTCAGGCCCGTACAGCCCCCGTCATGTGCCAATGGGCGTACGGCCCATACGTATATCGACTAGCCGGCTCGCAGAGCGAACAGGCCAGCGACCGTCAGGACGTACAATGCGAGCACGAAGATCGAATCCAGGCCCATGCGCAGAACCGCCGTGTGCCGTCGCATGATCAGGCCCACGAGGTAGATGCCCGTGACCACGATGCCCATCGTCGCCGCGAAGGTCGCCGAGCGATCGGCGGCCGCGAGGATTGGCCCCTCCCGATGCACCGCGTCGGTCACGAAAAGCAGCGCGATCATGATCGCGTTGCTGCCGAAGATGTTCGCAAAGGCCATGCTGTAAGCGCCCAGACGAACCGCTCCAATCGTCGTGCTCAGTTCGGGGAGGGACGTTGTGCCGGCGAGCAGGGTCGCACCGACGAAGCTCGACCCGAGGTTCGTCTGGTGGGCCAGCGCGTCGCCGCTTGCGGCTAGCAGGGAACCCGCCAAGAGGATCACCGCACTCGCCATTCCCAACGCCGCCCAGATGCGCCGCAGGGTCCACGAGCTGTCGACGCGCAGGGTCGGTCTCACCTCCTGGGGCGCCATGGCCGTGGGCAAATCGACAGGTCGCCAGTGCTTGTCCGCCTCAAAGGTAGCGACGAGCCAGAGCGTGGCTAGGTAAAGCACGAAGGCCAGTGTCGTGCACCATCCGATGCCCGCGATCAGCACGGTATCGCCCAATTGGATCCCGACCAGCATCAGGGCCAGCAAGATCATGAGCAGCACCCCCTCAAGCAAGAGCTCCGGCTTGGGCGTGAAGTAGCTAAGCGCCCCACGCCCAAACAACGCGTCCGCGACGCCGAGGATCGCAGTCTGCATCACGATGCCCCCGAAGAGGTTGTTCACCGCCAGCGGCGCATTCCCCATGGCCACCGCTGAAATCGACGTGACGCACTCGGGAAGCTCGGTGATGCCTGCCAGCAGGATCAGGCCCAAGAACGCACGCCCGATCCCCGTGCGGTCGGCGATGGCGTCTGCGTAGAGCGCGAGCCGCGTGCCTGCAATCCACACGAGAGCGGCGCCGAAAGCGAACAAGAACCCGTTGACGGCCAGCGGCAGCGTGGTGAAGTCGAATCCGAACATGGTGGGTCGCCCCGGAGCGGGGAGCACGGAGAGGTAAGGACAATATAGACCCGCTCCGGCCATCGACGGCAGGACGTCAACATGAATGCGCGCCCGCCGCTTTGAACTTGGGCCAGGTGGGGCGAGCTGCTGGAGACCACGGTGGCCCGAAGATCTCTGTGGACCCATGGCCCCTACGCCCTCTCCCAAGCTGGCTCCCCTACTTGGGCTACCTTCCTCCCATGGGCACCGGCTGATCAGGCAGCCGGCACCGACCGACCCCACCCCTGCTCGACGGTTCGCCCTCCGTTCTGGATGCACCAGGGCCCCGCTCCGCCCATTGCGTCACCAGTTGCTCAGGTAGCGGTGGTCCTCAAGCTGACAAGAGCGGCCAGGCAGGGACCTGTCTCGAGGGCGCAAAATGGGCAGCTCATGCACCTCGATACGCTGCCGAGCCTCATGTTGCCGGAGTGCTTCATTGGCCCAGGACCCCCGAAACGCGTCCACAACGCCCCCTGCGGACTGCACCCACTCTCCGCCCGAGAAGTGTGCTGCGATGTCGCGGTCTACGCTGTGCTGCTGGTCCCGTACGCGCATTGAGCATCTTTCGCCTTGTGCCCTTTCGCGACCTGGGTTCAGGTGAAGCGACAGCCTCCGACGTATCCGTAGGGTCAAAATTGACGTTTATACAGATGCCATCACATGCCCAGTGACATGTGCCGGTTGGCAAGTAAGTCCCCCAAGCCCCCAAGAACTCTGCGGGATCACTCGCAGATAAGGATCCATCCATGACTCTCTCTTCCAAGATCACCACGGTTGCGCTTGCAGCCAGTCTCTGTGCAGCGGCCCAGGCACAGAATGACGAGTGCACCACGGCGCTCACCCTCGTTGCCGGAACGCCGCTCGCCTTCGACACGGGCACAGCGACCCTGAGCGCGGAGGTTTGGCCTTGCGCCCTGAATGGCGGCCCTGATCTTTGGTACTCCTACACGGTGCCTGCGAACACCGCTAGTTTCTCGGTCGACACATGCGGCACATCCTACGACACGGCCCTCGAAGTGTTCGATGGTACGTGCGGTGCGCTGAACCCGCTCTTCTGCAACGATGACGCATGCGGCTTCCAGAGTCAGATCCAAGTCGCCGGCGTGACCGTGGGACAGACTTACTTCATCCGAGTCGGTGGCTACAACAACGCGACGGGTCCCGGCACCATCACGCTGACTGAAACGGGGCCGCCGGTTCAGGGCTGCGTCCTGAACCCCGGCTTTGAGTCCGGGACTCTCGACGGCTGGACACTTCTCGACAACTCGGGCCCCTTCATCCCCTCCATGGCCTCCCTGGCAGGTGTGGATCCGGGCTTTGGAGTCATCCCGGCAACCCCGACCGAGGGCGCCTGGACGTTCATGACCGGCTTCGACGGCACTGGCCCAGAGACGCACTCGATCTCTCAGGATGTGTCGGTGTCCACTGGCTTGACCCCGCTCACGTTCGACTATCGCGCCGGCTGGGACATGGTCAACCTGACCCAGATCTCGACCATGGACCGAACGTTCAGCGTCGTCGTGCGGGACATGTCCGGAACGGTCCTTCAAACGGACCTGCTCCTCACGGCTGCGGCTGCGACCGTGACGCTCGATACCGGCCCCTTGTCCGCGAGCATTGATCTGTCGAACTACATCGGCCAGACCGTCAACGTCGCCTTCGAATTCTTCATTCCCGAGACGTTCACCGGGCCCGGAGCAATCTACGTCGACAACATCAGCTGCCCGTCCGCCCCGCAGGGCGACATCGGCACGAACTACTGCGTTGCCAACCCCAACACGACGGGCAACATTGGCACGATCAGCGCCACGGGAAGTGTCGTCGCCGCGAACAACAGCGTGACTCTGACGACCAACGATCTGCCGAACAACCAGTTCGGAATCTTCGTCGTTGGCGACGCGTCGGCCTTCGTCCCCAACGCTGGCGGCACCAGCAACGGCAACATCTGCGTGGGCGGCCTCGTTGGCCGTTACAGCCAGCCCGGTCAGATCCTGAGCACAGGAACCGCCGGTTCCTTCTCGCTCCAGATCAACCTGCAAACGATCCCCCAGGGCAACGGAAACGTGGCAACGATGCCGGGCGACACCTGGTACTTCCAGGCCTGGCACCGGGATGGAGTCGGCTTCGGCTCGAACTTCACGAACGGCCTCGAAATCACCTTCAACTGATCCGAATCAG
>CAJXRJ010000662.1 GCA_913058555.1 uncultured bacterium | reverse complement strand
GTCTTGTGCTGATCGGTAAGGACCTCGATTCGGACGAGATCGAACGGGGCTGGCAGGCCATTCGGGCAGCGACCCCGTAGGTGGGATTTTGGGGTGCGGCCAAGTATCCACTCCGGACTTTGGCCCGTGCGCTCGCCATGGCGACCCAAGTCCCGCGGGGAAGCCCGTTACACTGGTCCCATGACCGATCCCAGATCTCCCCTCGCCCAGACGAACACGAGCCCGAAAGCCCACTCCCGCCGGACGCTGATGCAGGGGGGCGCCGCTGCCGGTGCGGCGATGGCCCTGGCGGGGCCGGCGGCCCTTGCTATGCGCAGTATGGAAACTTCCCCCCAGGAGCCCTGGTTCCGAGTCTCCCTCGCGGAGTGGTCCCTTCACCGCACCCTCCGAAAGTCCAAGGCGGACGGCGGCATCACCAACCTCGAGTTCCCGTCCTTCGCGAAGAAGACCTGCGGCGTGGATGGGATCGAGTATGTGAACGCGTTCTTCAAGAGCCCCGGCCAAGACGGCAAGCCCGTCGCGCGCGGCATGGACTTTGGCTACCTTCGCGACCTCGACGGGGCGGTGCGGGACGCGGGTGTCGAATCGCTGCTCATCATGGTGGACGGCGAGGGGCAGCTTGGCGACGCCGACGAAGGCCGTCGGCGCGAAGCCGTCGAGAATCACTTCAAGTGGGTTGCCGCAGCGGCTTACCTGGGCTGCCATTCCATCCGTGTGAACGCCGGCGGCAAGGGCGGTCGCGAGGAACTGGCGGCGCGTGCCGCGGATTCCCTTCGCCGCATCGCCCGGGTGTCCGACGGGTACGACATCAACGTGATCGTCGAGAACCATGGCGGTCTCTCCTCCGACGGTGCGTGGCTGGCCGACGTGATGAAGCGCGCGGATCACCCCCGCGTAGGCACGCTGCCCGACTTTGGGAACTTCTACGAGTATGACCGATACCAGGGCGTGACCGATCTCATGCCCTATGCCAAGGCCGTGAGCGCCAAGAGCTACGAGTTCGATGTGGCCGGCGACGAGACCAAGATCGACTACTCGCGCATGCTCCAGATCGTGAAGGACGCCGGGTACCGCGGTTGGATCGGCATCGAATACGAAGGCAATGACGGGGACGAGGTGGCTGGGATCCAGGCCACCAAGGCCCTCCTTGAGCGCCTGCGCTGACCAACCTCCCCGTTGGGGTGAAAAGTTTTCAAGGTGACTTCGATGAATGGGTCCGCATCCCCGTAAATGTCGGTGGGGGCGTGCCCTTTGCCTGGCGTGGTCAGTCGAGGCCCTGCACGGGGAGGATCTGCCCCAAGCCACCGTGTCGGAACGGCTTTGGAAAGGGCGAACCCAAAGTGAGGGGCCAAGTCGAAAAGTTTTCGACTGAGCTCGATTCCAAGGCCAAGGTCCCGATCGTAGGGCAGTCTTATGGGCGGGTGCTTCTTGCCTATCGAGTGCCAGGAGGTCCGCCCCACCCATGACCATGCAAAAGCCCATCTTGACCGCGGCCCTCGTCGCCCTCTGTTCTGGAATGGCCCTAGGGTTCTTCAATGAGGCCATGGCGGGGGATCCGATCGCCCTCAAGGGGGCGACCGGTCCAGTCGCAGGAGAGCCGGCTGCCGCAGATGTCACCGCCGCAGTATCCATCGCGGTGGAGCCCGTCCCCGAGCCCGATCGTGCCGTGGCCCTTGGCGCCCAGGAAAAGATCACCTGGCACCGGGATCTCGAAGAGGCAAAGCGCATCGCGAAGAAGGAGGGCAAGCACCTCTTGCTCGACTTTACCGGGAGCGGTTGGTGCGGCTTCTGCACCAAGCTGCACGCCGAGGTCTTCGACCATCCGGACTATGCGCCGGGGGTTGCGGGGGATTTCGTACACGTCGTGCTCGACTTCGACGCGGAGCTGAACGCCCGCAAGGACCTGCCGTTCGCTGACCAGAACAATCGACTGAGGGAGAGCCTCAAGATCGAAGCCTTCCCGACGGTGCTCCTGATGACGGCCGACGGTGTCGCCTACGAGAGCTTTGCATATGCCCCTGGCGGAGCCGGCCCCTACGTGGATCGACTGCTCTTCGCCCGGGAGAAGGCGTCGTTCCTCGAAAAGACCGTGCCGAAGATCGCGGGCGCCGTGGCCAGGGCGAAGTCCGCCGAGCTGGCAGCGGCTGCGGCCGATGAGGCGATGCTGCTTCTGACCCAAGCGGGCGCCCATCCGCTCGCACGTCGACTCGTCCCGATCGTGACCACGGTCATGAAGAGCGAGAATGTCTCACCCAAGCGCGAAGCAGCCGCGGTGGCGGCGCTCAGCGCGGCCGAAGTCGTCGACAGGGAAGTCATCGATCGCGCCTTTCGCCTCGACCCACGGAACGGAGCAGGCTTGCCCGAAGCGGCCCTCGCCGGGGCCTTCCGATCCATCGAGGACGTGGACCAGGTCGAGTGGCTCATCGACCGGGCGGAGCTGCTCCGCCGCGCTGGGCCGATCTTCGACGTTCAGCGGGCGGCCCAGCTCTACGGGGATTGCGCCTACTGGGCCCAGAACTGGCTTGGGGACGCTTCCCGGGCTGCGGTGCACGCACGCTTCGCCCTGAGCCTCGACCCGAAGGATCCCGACCTGCGTTCGATGCTCGAGGGTCTCTCCTCCGGGAAGTAACGTCCTGCGGCCTACTTCACCGCGAACCGGTTGAGCCACGCGTTGCAGCCGTCGCACCAAGCCGTCCATGCCTTGGCGGCCTCGTCGTTACCCGCGGCCTTCGCGGACCGAAGCCGAAGCGTTCGCTCTAACTCGTTGCTCGCCACGTGGCGCGGCACATCCCCGGGCCCCATGTCCGCAAGCGCCAGGCCCGCACCGACGATGGCGGCGCAGGTGCGCCGCAGCTCTTCGCCGTCGATCATTCCCATGCGGTCGAGGCTGGTGTGGTACGTGAAGTCCGTGAAGTGCCACATGAGCGCAGCGGGGATCTTCTTGGCGTTGAACACGTCGTGATCGCTGCCGCCTTCCCACGGGTTCTCCGAGGTGTTCCAGCCGCCGACGTGGGTCGCGACATCCCGCAGGGCCTCGCGGCATACGACGTTGACCCCGTTGGGGATGAGGCTCTCCTTCTTGACGGACCCCGCGCCCCACGGCGTATGGGCGTCGGGGGGCAGGGTGTAGAGCGCGCCCGGATCGGGGGTGCGCTCGAGGAGCGCGACGGATCCGGTCCGCTCGGGCGATTGGCCTAGCATGTCCGCAGACAGGGCGGCCACGGTGGTGCGCTTCGATTCGCGCAGCCAAACCCTGGACTGGTCCATCTCGTCGCCGAACACAAACGCAAGGCTCCGGGCGGGCCTGGGGAATTCGGCGCGGGACATGGCGCGGGCCGTCGCGACGGCGGCATGGCAAAGGCCCGCGGCGCCCGCTGCGTTGTCCCCTGCGCCGGGCTCTTGCAGGTGCGAGGCGATGGCCACGGCCTCGCCCGGGCGGGTGGACCCGACGATGGTGGCCACCAGCGTGCGCAGGGGCCGGATCTCGGTCTTGCACGCCGCGTGGAAGCGCAGGGTCGCGCCCGGGGGCGCACCCTGGATCGTTTGAAGGGCCCGCGGGGAAATCTGTCCGACGGCCAGGGGCGGCACGGGGGGCGGCGCGCCCTCTTTGGCCTTGCGAGGGGCCTGGCGTGGGGCCTTGGTGAATTGAATCGCGTCGAGGTGCCGGTCCCCCCCGGAAGGATCGACGGTGAAGGGGTAGCTGGCCGCCGACAGCACGCAGGCAGCGCCCTTGTCCGCAGCCATGCCCACGAGCCGGCCGCTCAGGGGAGAGCGCGTGACGAGGATCGACCCCTCCACCACGTCGTCGAAGCTCAGGGCGATGGGGCCGGTGACCTCGGCGGCCGGGGCGCCTTGGGGGAGCATCGTGCGGTGGGTGTCGCCGGGGGCGGCGAAGGCGAGCAGGATCTCGCGATCGTCCCCATTGAGTAGCTCGAGGGATCCGGCGATCGGCCACCAGGCGGGGCTTTTCCGAGGGGTTTCAATCACCTCCAGAAGAAGCCCCTCTTGGCTGCCAAAGCCCGCCGCGAGGAGACGCCCATGGAGCCGATCGAGGCACGCGTCGTAGTAGGGGCTGGCCGGGGTCCGAAAAAAACCGTCGAGGAAGATGGTGTCGGTCAGGGCGCCGGACAGGTCGAATCCGTCGTAGAGGGCCCCCACGAATCTCTCGGAGCCCCGGCTCTCGGGCTGTCTCTTATACACATCTGACGCTGCCGACG
>CAJXRJ010000661.1 GCA_913058555.1 uncultured bacterium | reverse complement strand
GAGGCGTTCGAGGGGCGGCTTTCTGGATAGTTGAATTGTTCAACGGCCTGCTAGCGCGCAGCTGGGGCTCGACTAGGTGAAGACCAGTGCCCCTAAGCCAGCGACGAAGACCACCGCTGCCACCACAATGAAGCCACTGGCCATCCGCGGGCACTTGCGGTTGACGAAGAAGAGCGCAGAGGGGAACACGTAGATCCCCTGGGTGATGCCAGCAAACTTCAGGGGCGCCCAGAGGGGCGTTTCCCCGCCGATGATGCCTGTTTGAAAGGAGCCCACGATCATGGCCTGGAAGGTCACGAACATGGCGATCCCAATCATCACGCCGACAAAAGGGCCCCGGTCGACATCGACTTCATCGGGACGACCCGAAACGTACGGAGGCGGCTCCGCCCCACCAGGGGCGCCCGCCTTCGCGGGGGCCACCTGTGGCGCGGAGCCGCCGGGCTCACTACCAGTTGACTCGGAGGTCATGGGATCGCCCTCGCCGTGGTCAGACGAAGAGGCCCGACTCCTTCAGGCGCTTCTCCATCATCTCGCCGAGGCGAGCAGGGCTCGGGCTCATGAGCACGCCCGCGTCCTCGAGGGCAGCCACCTTCTCCTTCGCAGTGCCTTTGCCGCCCGCGATGATCGCGCCGGCGTGGCCCATGCGCTTGCCGGGAGGCGCAGTGTTGCCCGCAATGAAGCCAACCATCGGCTTCTTGACGTTGGCCTTGATGTACTCAGCAGCCTCTTCCTCGGCCGAACCACCGATCTCGCCGATCATGATGATCGCGTCGGTGTCCTCGTCCGCGTTGAAGGCTTCGAGCACGTCGATGAAGTTGGTGCCGTTGACCGGGTCACCACCAATGCCGACGCAGCTGGACTGGCCGATCCCGCGGGACGTGAGCTGCCAAACGGCCTCGTAGGTGAGCGTGCCGGAGCGCGACACGACACCGACGCGGCCAGGCTTGTGAATGTAGCCCGGCATGATGCCGATCTTGCACTCACCCGGGGTGATGACGCCGGGGCAGTTGGGGCCCACAAGGCGCGACTTCGAGCCCTTGAGGGCCTGGGTCACGCGCACCATGTCGATGACGGGGACGCCCTCGGTGATGGTGACGATGAGCTCCATTTCGGCCTCGATGGCTTCCATGATGGCGTCGGCGCAGAACGGCGGCGGCACGTAGAGGACCGTGGCGTTCGCCCCGGTCTCCTTCCGCGCCTCCGCGACGGTGCCGAACACAGGAAGGTCGAGGTGGGTCGTGCCCGCCTTACGCGGGTTGACGCCGCCGACCATGTTGGTGCCGTACTCGATCGCTTGCCCGGAATGGAAGGTACCCACCTTGCCCGTAAATCCCTGGCAGATGAGCTTGGTCTCTTTGTTGACGAAGATGCTCATGGCTTGATGCTTGTCTCCAGTGGTCTCGGGACTAGGCCTTGATCGCTTCGCAGATTTTCTGCGCAGCGTCGTCAAGGTCGGTGGCGGGGATGATGGGTAGGCCCGAGTTCGCAAGGAGCTCGCGGCCTTTCTCGACGTTCGTGCCCTCGAGGCGCACGACCAGCGGCACGTTCAATTCGATCTGCTTGACGGCTTCAATGACGCCTTGGGCGATCACGTCGCACTTCATGATCCCGCCGAAGATGTTGATGAGCACGCCGTGCACGTTGTCATCACCAAGCAGGATGCGGAACGCCGCGGTGACGTTCTCCGTGGTGGCGCCGCCGCCCACGTCGAGGAAGTTCGCCGGCTCGCCACCGTAGAGCTTGATGACGTCCATCGTCGCCATGGCGAGGCCTGCGCCGTTCACCATGCAGCCGATGTTGCCGTCGAGGGCGATGTAGGAGAGGTCGAACTTGCTGGCCTCGATCTCTTTGGAGTCTTCCTCGGCGAGGTCGCGCAGGGGCACGAGTGTCTCCTGGCGGAACATCGCGTTCGGATCGAAGTTGATCTTGGCGTCCAGCGCGAGGACCTTGCCGTCGTTGGTGGTCACCAGCGGGTTGATCTCCGCGAGGGAGCAATCGAGCTTCGTGTAGAGCTTCGAGAGGCCCACGAGGAAGGACACCGTCTGGTCCACGAGCTCGGCGGGGATGCCGATGCCTTTGGCGAGCTCGGCGGCCGCGGATTCGGAGATGCCCTCGTCCGGCTGGTAGGCCGCCTTGAGGATCAGCTCGGGGGTGTGCTCGGCCACCTCTTCGATGTCCATGCCGCCTTCGCTCGACGCCATGACGACGGGCAGGCCCTTCTCTCGGTCGAGCACGATGCCGACGTAATACTCCTTGGCGATGTCGGAGCCCTCTTCGATCCACACCTTACGGACGAGCTGTCCCTCGGCGGAGGTCTGAGGGGTCTTCAGCATCATGCCGAGGATTTCATCCGCAGCGGCGTAGGCTTCGTCGGCGGAGCGGACGAGCTTCACGCCGCCGCCCTTGCCGCGGCCGCCCGCGTGGATTTGGGCCTTGACGACCTGGACGGGGGTGCCGAGGGCCGCAAAGGCCTCACGGGCAGCATCGGCCGTCTCGCAAACGCGGCCGCTCGGGACGGCGAGGCCGGCGTCGCGGAACAACTCCTTCGCCTGGTACTCGTGGATCTTCATGGGTCGATGCCGAAGGGCATGAGCTTCTGGGGGCGCCGCAGATCCGGGGGCCGACGGGCGTCGACCCTCTTCCGGGGCCCCTTGGGGCCGGACGGCGATTTGGGCGAGCAGTGTAGTGACGGCCCCCACCGGGTACCACGGGAGCCGCCCCGAAACCCAATAACGACCGTCCATCAATTGGCGGGACGCCCCCCCATCCAGATGCAGTTGGGTCCCCTGAACTCCCCGCTCACGCGGCACGGATCCGGCTGGGGCACTTCGTGCCGGGCATGCCGGGCGAGCTCCGAGCCCGGGCCGCCCATCCTCCCCGGGGCCAAGTCCCGGGCGCCTGCTTGGTTTCCAAGGGGGCAGCTTGGGGGCCGGCTCCTGTACTCTCTGCCCCATGAGCAGCGACCCCGTTCCAAGCCCAGCGCCCAGCGCGTCGACTCCGAAAGCCGAAGCCGCGCGGGGCCAGGGCTCCATGGGCGCCGGGACGGGGCACATCGCCATCGACGCGGAGATCCACGAACTGATCCGCGCCGGGCGAATCTCCTCGAGCGAGGAACACCCCATTCCAGCCACGCAGGTCCAGCCCGCCAGCTTGGATTTGCGCCTGGGCGCGAAAGCCCACCGGGTCCGGGCCGGGTTCCTCCCGAGCCGGGCGCCGATGGAGGAGCGGATCGCGTCCCTCGGCACGTCGACCCTCGATCTCGACGGCCCCGAAGGCGCAGTCCTCGAGCGCGGCCTTGTGTACCTCGTTCAGCTCGAGGAATCCCTCGACCTCCCCGATGACGTGGGCGTGCGCTTCAACCCCAGGAGCTCTGCGGGACGCTGCGACGTCTTTACACGGGTGATGGTCCCCGGACACCCCCGCTTCGACGAGGCCCCGGTGGGCTACAAGGGCCCCCTCTGGATCGAGGTCAGCCCCCTGTCCTTCCCCGTGCGCCTTCACCGCGGGGATCGCCTCTGCCAGCTACGCGTGCACCGCGGACGCCCGGGCCTGACCACGGAAGAGCTGCGCGCACGTTACGCCCAAACCCCCTTGGCCTTCGACGGCGACCGGCCCCTAGGGATCGACGAGGTCCACTTTGACTCCGACGGCGGCCTCGAGCTCAACCTGGGCCTCGCCGGCCGAGATCCGGCGGGTTGGCGCGCTTCGCTGCACACGGAAGTCGTCGAGTTCAGCCGCGAAGGAGCCCATGATCCCGACGCGTTCTGGGAGCCCGTCCGGGCCCCGGGCGGGCGCTGCATCCTGGCGCCGGAGAGCTTCTATATCTTCGCGAGCCGCGAGAGGATCCGGATTCCACCGGACCTGGCGGCGGAGATGCTGCCGGTGGATATCGGGATCGGCGAGCTGCGGAATAACTACGCGGGGTTCTTCGATAACGGATTTGGCTGGCAGGAAGACTCTTCCGGAAAACCCACCGGAACAGGCACTCCGGCCGTCCTAGAGGTGCGCGCCCACGATGTGCCCTTCCTCGTGGAAGACGGACAGGTCTTTTTCAGGCTCAAGTTCTTCCGGGCATCGGATCGACCGGAACGTCTGTACGGCGAGAACCGGGCGGGCTCCAGCTACCAGGGTCAGGTCCTGACCCTGGCCAGAGCCTTCCGACGCTAAGCCAGTCCCTGCAACCACGGCCCAGCCCTGTCTCTTATACACATCTGACGCTGCCGA
>CAJXRJ010000660.1 GCA_913058555.1 uncultured bacterium | reverse complement strand
AGATCTACACACTGCATATCGTCGGCAGCGTCAGATGTGTATAAGAGACAGAAGAGTGCCCCTGCGAGGGCTCCCGAGAGGGCCATCGTCAGTGCCAAGCCGAGGGTCGGCCGTCCCAGGGGGAGAGCCTTGTGCGAGATCGAGCGTCCGTTCCGTGCCATAGGGATGAGTATCGACCGAAACGGCAAGAGGCGCGATCCCTGGGAAGATTTTTCCCAGGCATCGCGCCTCTTATCTGCCTACCTGGCGGGTTCTAGAACTCGCCGGCGCTGCGCTTGGCCTGGTATTCATTCAGGGCCTGCTTCACCTTGCCGCTCAGGATGACGACGCCGAGGACGTTCGGGATCGCCATGCCGAGGATCATCAGGTCCCCGAACTCAAGGGCAGCGGTGCCGGTGACGATGGAGCCGAGGAAGGTGAAGCTCAGGAACAAGGCCTTGTAGATGAGGCCCATGCCGTCGCCGAAGAGCCACGCGAAGCAGCGTTCGCCGTAGTAAGACCATGAGATCATGGTCGAGAACGCGAACAGGGCCACCGCGACGCTGAGGACGTAGGGGAACCAGCTAATGCTCTGCTTGAAGGCTTCCGAGGTCAGGCCTGCACCGTTCTTCGATGTGATGAAGGGTTCGAACACCGTTTTCACTCCGTCGGCTTCCGCGACGTAGGCTCCGCTGATGACGATCACGAGGGCCGTCATGGTGCAGATGATGACGGTGTCGATCATGGGCTCGAGGAGCGCCACGATGCCTTCACGCACCGGGTACTTCGTGTTGGCCGCGGAGTGGGCGATGGCTGCCGAGCCGACGCCCGCTTCGTTCGAGAAGGCCGCGCGTTGGAATCCGACGACCAGCACCCCGATGATCCCGCCGAGGGCAGCGCTGGGGCTGAAGGCCCCGTCGACGATGGTGCTGAAGGCCGCGCCGACCTGGCCGACGTTGCTCAGGATGACGAAGAGGCAGGCGGCGACGTAGATGGCGCACATGGTCGGGACGACCTTCGAGGCCACATCGGCGATGCGCTGAAGGCCGCCAAGGATCACGATGCCGACCGCGACGGTCATGATCGCGCCGTAGATCCAAGGATAGGTCTCGAAGATCGGGACGACTTCCTTGATGGCGCCCAGGGACTGGTTGACCTGGAAGCTGTTGCCGCCCGCGAGGGAGCCGCCGATGCAGAGGATGGCAAAGGAGATCGCGAGGATCTTGCCGAGCCCGCCGAGGCCCTTTTCTTTGAGCCCGTGGGACAGGTAGTACATCGCCCCGCCCATGACGCTGCCGTCCGAGCGCTCTTGGCGGTACATCTGGCCGAGGGTGCATTCCGTGAACTTGGACGCCATGCCGAGTAGACCTGCGACGATCATCCAGAAGGTCGCGCCGGGCCCGCCAATGGAGATGGCGATGGCGACGCCCGCGATATTGCCGAGTCCGACCGTCGCCGATAGGGCCGCGGAGAGTGCTTCGAAGTGGCTTACCTCGTTGGCGCTATGCTCGCCCTCGTCGTATTTGCCTCGCACGACCTGGATTGCGTGGCCCACGAGCCGAAGCTGGACGAAGCCCATGCGCAGGGTGAAGAAGATCGCGCCCAGGACAAGCCAGAGCACCGCGAAGGGCACGCAGACCTGGGTGAATTCAGCGCCTTCGTTGATCTTCTTCGTAGCCCGATCGTCACCCGAAAAGGGGATGGTCGTGGGACTTGGAGCCGTGGTCCCGGGGATCGGGATCGGGAAGAAGAAGACGCCCTCGATGTAATGGTTGACCGAGGACATGGTCTCGTTGACCGAGTCCTCCCACGCCGCCGTCTTCTTGGGCGGGGTCTCCGACGAGGGGGCCGCCGCCGCGGCCGGGTCAGAGCCCGTTTCCTGCGCGGAGGCTTGCGGGAGGCCGTTGCTCAGGAAAGCGACGGCTAGGGCGAGGGACAGAAGCAGCCGGGACAGTGATCGCATGGACAGCCAGTCTGGGGGGATAGGACCAGTCGAAGAGAAAGCAGCCGAAGAGAAGCGCGACGCCGCCTCAGTGGCGGAATCGCGCGGGCCCAGTGTGCCAAAGATGCGCGTGGCGCTCCGGTAAGAAAGGAGCCGCCGGCTTCCTCCTTATCCGAAGGACGGGGCTCGCTTTCGCCTCAGCCCACCGGCGATCCGCCCGGTGAAGAGGAAGGTCCCCTCGATGCGCCAGCCCGGGCGCGGGGCCTCGAGGCCGTCCCTCTTGAGCTGCCAAGGGGAGAGGAGGAGGGCGATGGGCCGGTCCGGGGCGTCACAGAAGGCGATCTCGACCGGCTCCCCTGAAACACTGTTGTTCAGGCGCTGGATCTTCTGGATCCGGAGGGACACGTCGCAGCAGCCGCCGGGGCTGTCCGGGTCGCCCAGGGGCCGGATCATGGCGCCAGCGGGCTGCTCGAGGATCGACGGGCGGGAAGCCTCGACGTTGGGCACGATCCTCTCCACGTGGACCGCGAAGCCCGCCACGGACACCGCGAGCACATGGCCCGGGGCGATGCGGCCATCGAGGCGCCGGGCGTCGGTCACCCAGGTCGAGAGGCGGTAGAGCCCCGGTGGCGCGCCCAGCTCCAGCTCTTCCGGGGTCGGCGGGGAGGCCCAGCCCACCAGGAGGGCGTCGAAAGGGGATTCGCCGGGCCTGACGATCGTGGTGATCCCGATCCGGCGGCGATGGGGGACCCGGAAATGGGGGGTGACGGTCCAAAAAGACTGCCCTGGGTCGCGGTCAGCCCTCACTTCGAGCCCGTCCCCGAGGGCCAATAGCCGATGGTCCTCCGGTGCACCACGCCATGCCGCGGCCTCCCCGTGGACCCCAATCAGGTCCACAAGCTCTTCCTCCCCGATGGCCGGGGGGAATCCAATGCATTCGAGGAGGAAATCCATGGCCGAATGGGGGTTACGATCTCGCCCCATGGAGATGCGCAGAGGAAGTGTACGAATCGTCCTGGCCGGGTTGTTGTTGGCGGCTTGCAAGTCCGGCGGGGAAGCCGACGATCCCAAGGTGGGCGAGCCCCTGGGTGGTGGCAGCACCGATCGGGGGGAGTTTTCAGCCCAGGGGCCCAGCCAAGGCTGCGACGTAGCCTCCGTGCGGTACCGCCCGGACGCCGTCGAGGTGGAGTTTGACGCCCTGTCTGAGGGGCCCACGATCTGGGCCAGGCCGTTGGCATTGGCCGTCGATACGGCCCCTTCCGTTGTCATCCACGCAGCGACGGGGGAGGAACTCGACACGATCTTCGATGACGTGGGGCTTCTCTACGTGAGGGCACCGAGGGTCGGGACCGGGACGCGTCACCGGATCGTCCTCGAGTTTCGCGCGAGTGGCGACGGCGGCGCTGAGTCCGTGCCACAGAGGGAGCACGCGCTGCCTCGGGTGGCCCCGATCTACCCCACGGACAGGGGCAACGTAGAGGTCATCTCGGCGCACCGGGCCCATCCCGTTGACGAAGGCGCGCCTTCGATGCCCGTCCAAGCGGCGTTTCAAAACGTGATCTTGGCTGACTTCTATCCTCGGGCCAGCCGGGCAGGGGAACCAGCCGCAACGACCAGCGAATCCGATTACGCCGTGGCTCTCGCGGCGTTTTGCGAGGCGGAACTCCTTACCCGCGCGCCCATGGGTGCGGCGCACTACCCGGGTGGACCGACTGCTGCTTGGTTTGGCGGCATGGTTGCGCCCGTAACGGGCCAGAAGGAGTTTGAGACCCAGTCCTTCGGTGATCGCCTCTCACCCGCTTCAGATGAGCCCGGCCACGCCGTGAGCGCCCTCGCCGCCGTGCTCGAGGGCCTTTACGCCGAGACCCTTCCGGCGGCTGACCGTCCATCGCAGCGGCTCGGCGATGACGCGTGGGCGGTGCCCCGCTACATGGCCCTGCGGGAGAAAATCGGCGCCGACGCCTTCCGCGAAGCCTTGCGCGAGATCGTGGATCGACACCGCGGTGGAGCGCCGATCTCCTTTGAGGAAGTGGCGGCGGTGTTCCGGGAACTCTCAGGGGACGACGCTGGCACCTACGTACGCACCTGGCTCGCGGGTCCCGCACGTCCGGTCGTGCGCACCCAGTGGCGCTTCGACGATGAGCGGGCCCGGTTGCTGCTTCGCATCAATCAGGTCCACGAGGCCAGCGGGCAGGTCCCGGCGGCCTACCCCATTCGTATTCCACTGCGCGTCGTCTTCTCCGATGGGTCGATGCAAGATCTGTCTCTTATACACATCTGACGCTGCCGACGATATGCAGTGTGTA
>CAJXRJ010000659.1 GCA_913058555.1 uncultured bacterium | reverse complement strand
ACGAGATCATGCCTAGTCTCGTGGGCTCGGAGATGTGTATAAGAGACAGGGCCGCGAGAAGGACTGCGTAACTCCCGTCTCTTCAGGCTGGATCACAAGCTCTGGACCAAAATCTGAGGCCCTGAAGGTCCCTGAAGCGCGTACCTCTTTGCTGACCACTCCCTTGGGCCCCCCCGCGCTGCCTCGATCGTCGAAGGCACCGGGCTTGCTTGGCACCCGAACAAAGCCCTGCGCCACGAGCGCGTAATCGGCCTCGCACAGGCCACCGATCTCAAAGGTGCCATCCCGCGCGGTCCTCGCGCTCCCACGGATGCGGCCCGAGCCCTCCAACAGAAGCTCGTCTCTGATCTGATCCTCGAGCGCCTCTGGAGTCCCTGGCGGAATGACACGACCTACGTTGACCTTGACGCCCTCCATAGGCTCTCCCTCCGAATCGAGCACACGCCCCTTCAGGACGCCGGGTCCGCGTAGCCAAAGGGCCGTAGGCTCCCCACCCGATGGTGCATGCTGCAACTCAGTCAAGTCGAGCACCGCCGTCCCCCACGCTCCTCCATCCACAAAGATCGCGGCTGGCCAAAACCCTGGGGCAGATGAGAAATCGATTTTGAAGACTTGCCTGCCGGGGGAACTCTCATCGCCGAGCTTCACGTATGCGAGCTTCGTGAAGGCGACGGTCCGCGCTCTACCCGATTTTGGATTCCGCCAACTTGCACCACGGAGCCGGATGGTGCTGAACGGAGCGGCGCCGACCCGTCCAAGGTCCCTGTGGACCGCCAACCTGAACGTGTGGCCCCACTTGGCCTTCACGTTCAAGACTAGCGCCTGCTCTCGGGGTCCCGCCCGCTTGACGGCGAGCCGAGCCCGGCCGCGATACCCAAATTCGGTTAGCTCGGTGACGAAGCTTCCCCAGCCCTTGTCATTCCAGGCAACACGATCGGCGGGTATCGACACACGCCAAACCCCGTTGCCGTCGGTGAACCCAGCGGCGAGCTCGGGCAGCTCGGGGTCCCTTTGGCGGAGCCTGACAGCGATGCCGGCCAGAGGCGTCTTCTCCTTCAGCTTGTTCCGCTGGGGCGCAGTGAAGAGAATCTCGAGGTCGAAGCGCTGGGCCTGGGTAGCCGTGCCCACGGCCGAGGAGCCCTCGCCCGCGAGCGGCCCAGCCTCCGACCGCGATGGGCTGGCGCCCGGCGTCGGCTCCGGCAGCGCTAAGACGCCCAACGTGGACCGGCCGGTCCCAGGAGCCTCCCCAAGGACGAAGCCGTCCACCAGGGCTGGGCCCTCAAGTCGGCTCCCGCTGCTCCATGGGAGCCCTACCGCGATGGCTAGCAGGGCGAGGAACAGCAAGAGTAGGAGGGCACGCATTGGGTGGAAGTCGTCGCTTCGCCGCCTGTAGCCCTCCGCAGCCGACTAGTTGCACCTCTGTGGGCATGTTCCCATTCCGGCGTGCGGTGAAGTGACTCGGCAGACATCACCGGATAGAACCAGTGGGAGAGCCGGTGAATTCCCGAATGTCCCGCTCCCTCGCCGCTCACTCGCCGCTCACTCGCCGCTCACTCGCCGCTCACTCGCC
The DNA here is from genome assembly GCA_913058555.1 of uncultured bacterium. Classification (GTDB taxonomy): domain Bacteria; phylum Planctomycetota; class UBA1135; order UBA1135; genus Saltatorellus. The sequence goes on along the minus strand of CAJXRJ010000659.1, from coordinate 2,660 downwards.
GCTCACTTCTGGGGGGGCCCCCCCAAGCTCGCTCCCAGCTGACAGGCCCCAACCTCGCTTCCCCACCATGCCATACATCCGATTCCTAAGTGCCCTGGCAGGCGCCGCTCTCTGCCTCTCGACCTCCACGTTCGGGCAAGTCGTCAGCACCTGGCACGCATCCAGCGGCTCCTTGCCAAACGAGTCCGCGACGCTTTGGAGGCGATCGGCCAGCCTCGGCGCATGCGATGACGCCACGGCCACGCTTTCCAGCGGGAAGCTCGTGCTCGATAACTCCTCTGCGTGCGCGGAGGACACAGTCTCGTATTCCTACGGCGCAGGAACCGACGATCAGCCCGCGTTCTGGATCGAGGGCGAGTGTCGGGTGGTTCAATCCTCGCAGTCAGCCGGAAGCGGCGCCGTTTGCCTCCTCGGGGTTTCGCGATCCCAGACGTGCGGATGGCAAGTGCTCATCGACGTGGACGAGGTTCGTTTCGTTTGGCGCGACCTGGTGATGGCCACCCTTGCGGTGGACACGACGGCCACCTCGCACACGTACCGGGTCGTTCAGGAAAGCGGCACGGATCTCGGAGCCCTCTGGATCGACGGACAGCCCGTCCTGTCGTCGGTGCCGCCGGGCCCGAACTCCTGCGCCACTGGCGCGACCATTTGGAGGCACGCCGTCTGGTTCGGCAACTTCGACGCCACGGAAGGAGGCATCACGGAGTGGACCCGTGTCACGCACAATATCGGGCACCGCTTCACGCTCTTCTGCACCGACTCCATGACGCAGAACTCCGCCGGTTCTTTTGGCCAACTGACGCCTGCCGGCTCCAGCCATGTGGCGGCGAACGACTTGGTCCTGCGAGCCACAGGACTTCCGCCGCTGACGTTTGGAATGCTCGTCGGGAGCGAGAGCGTGCGAGAAGTCTCAGTGGTCCCCCCCGGCGGTCAAGGGCACCTGTGCCTTTCAGGGGCGATCGGACGATTCAACGGACCTGGTCAGATCGTTCAGTCCTCCGCGGCAGGAGCCCTCGACATGGCCTTGGACCTGACCCAGATCCCCACGCCCACCGGCCTGTACGCCGTCCAGCCAGGCGACACCTGGGCCTTCCAGCTCTGGTACCGGGACAACAACCCGAACCCCACGTCCAACTTCACCAGGGCGATCGCCGTGCGCTTCGACTAGAGCGCTTGGCAGATCCCCCTTGCCGTCAACGCCCGCGTTGACCCCAGAGGATCACGCCGGGCAACTCGGTGTCCCCAACGATCTCGACGGGCCCGATCTGACCCTGGAGCCGCCCAAGGTTCTGGGGCCGCTCGAGGCCCACTTGAAAGTAGGTCGGACGGTACTTCGCAAAGAAGTCCGCCGGCACCGTCTTGTCGTGGCCGGGGGAACGGAGCTGCTCATGGGCCTCGCGCAAAGCCACCTCGCGGGTCACGAGGCCGTTCCTGTCGTGGATGAACAGGTTCGAGTAGTAGCCAATCGCCCCAACGGCGCCGTACACCACGGAGGCGTCCCTGGGTGCGTGCTTCTTGAGCGCGCGACCCATCACCGACCACTCCCGCGCCCGGGCTGACATGTTCTGCCACTGGGCGTACTCCGAACGGGCCACCTTGACCCCGGAGAGGCGCTGGTTGTGGCGCACATCGAAGTGCCCACGGGCGGCTTCTGGCACCGGGTTGACGTCAAAGGCGGGCAGGGCGAAGGTGGCGGAGGTGACCGCCGCCAGGAGGATCGCAAGGGGCCGCGCCTTGCGATCGATCGCCGCCAGCAAGGACCCAAAGCCCAAGACCCCGAACGGAATGGCCGGCACGAGGAACCTCGAGTAGCACATAAAGTCACCGCCTGACGTGACTGAATAAGCCATCACCCCGAACACGACGCTCGCCGCCCCGAAGGCCACTGCCGCGCCGATGCGGCGCCATGCGATCGCCAGTCCAAGGAGGCCTCCGAGGAGAACGTTGGCGAGGCCGGGCATGGCCATCATCGAAGAGACGACGTAATCGAATCCCCGCCCTGCCGCCTTGGCGCTGAAGCCGAGCTTGACCCGTGCGGTATTCGGGACGAAATCGCCGTAGAAGGAGTAACGCCACGCCACATGGGCGGCGAAGGCGGCCGCGGAGATCGCGGCGCCGAGGGCGGCCGCCTTGGCAAGAGAGGCCCCCTGGGAGCGCATGCCCATCAAGATGCCAGGCCCGAGGACAAGCGCCACGAGCAGAGCACCGTCCGCCCGAACGAGGGCGAGGGCGGTCGCGATCAGGCCGAGCTGAAGCCCGCGGCGCTTCCAATTCATGGAACCAGGGCCAGCCTCGGGACGATGGAGGGCCGCAAAGAGAAGCACCGCGAGAAGGGCCGCTGGCATCGTCGCCATACCGCCCGTGGACCACACGGCCAGGGGCGGCGCGCACCCGAGCGCCAGGGCTGAGCCGATCGTCGCCACAGGTGACCCGGCAAAGCGCCGGTCCAGCCCGCGCACCGTCACAGCCACGAGAAGTGCGCCGGCGAGGATCGAGAGCACGCGGCTCAGCACCTCAGGCGCCGCACCGAGCTTCATCCCGAGTCCCAGAACCAGGGCCCATAGGAACTCCGAGTAGCCCTCGACTGGCTGCTCGATGCCGACGTGGTACACGAGCTGTCTCTTATACACATCTCCGAGCCCACGAGACTAGGCATGATC
>CAJXRJ010000658.1 GCA_913058555.1 uncultured bacterium | reverse complement strand
CACCCCGCGCCGTGCGAATCTCCCCGCCCCCCAAGAGCCACTTGGGGAATCAGGGCGCCTGCTCCATCCCAGCCCCTGAAACGGCACACCATCCCCGGGGCCTACATTGGGGCCCACCTTGGGATGCATCGAGTCGATACCGGGGAGCCAACTGGGCCCCGGGGCATAAGAGAACCCCGCTGCCCGGTAGGGGCAGCGGGGCTCTCTTGGATCCCACTGACGCTGATGGCGCGCCAGAGAGAGAGCCGGCGAAGGTCAGCTCTTGACTTCGAAGTCGGCGTCGACGGGCTCGTCGCTGCCTTCATCGGATCCGCCGCCCGCGCCCGGGGGCGGAGAGCCGGCGCCCGCGCCAGCTTCCTCTTGGGCTTGGGCGTAGATGATCTCGCCGAGCTTCTGAGCCTTCTTGGCGAAGGTCTCCTTGGCGGCCTCAAGGGTCCCCTTGTCGTCGGACTTCATCTTGGACTCGAGCTCCTCAATAGCAGCTTCGATCTCCTTGACATCGTCCTCGGAGAGCTTCTCCTTGTGCTCTTCGAGCTGCTTCTTGGTGCCGTGGGAGAGCTGCTCCAGTTCGTTCTGGAGGTCCACCACTTCCCGGCGCGCCTCGTCTTCGGCCGCGTGGGCCTCGGCGTCGCGCTTCATCTTCTCGACTTCCTCGTCTGTGAGACCCGACGACGACTCGATGCGGATCGATTGCTCCTTGCCGGTGCCCTCGTCCCGGGCCTTGACCTCAAGGATGCCGTTGGAGTCGACCTTGAACTCGACCTCGATCTTCGGGGTTCCGCGCGGCGCCGGCGGGATGTCCTCGAGGACGAAGTTGCCCAGCAGGCGGTTGTCCTTGGTGAACTTGCGCTCGCCCTGGAAGACCTTGATGTCCACCGACGGCTGGTTGTCAGCGGCGGTCGAGAAGGTCTGCTTCTTGGAGGTCGGGATCGTCGAGTTGCGCTCGACGAGGACCGTCATGACCTCGCCCATGGTCTCGATGCCGAGGCTCAGGGGCGACACGTCGAGGAGCTGCACGCCGGAGACGTCTCCGCCGAGCACGCCGCCTTGGATCGCGGCGCCGAGGGCCACCACTTCGTCCGGGTTCACGCCCTTGTTCGGCTCGCGCTGGAAGAAGGCCTTGACCTTCTCCTGGACGAGGGGAACACGGGTGGAACCACCGACCAAGAGCACGTCATCGATGTCAGATGGCTTGAGGCCAGCGTCGGCGAGGGCGTCGCGGCAGGGGCCGATGCTGCGCTCGACCATGTCGCCGATGAGCTGCTCGAACTTGGCGCGGGTGATGTTCACCTGGAGGTGCTTCGGGCCCGACGCATCGGCCGTGATGAACGGCAGGTTGATGTCGGTCGCGGTACCGCTCGAGAGCTCGATCTTGGCCTTCTCGCACGCCTCCTTGAGGCGCTGGAGAGCCATCGGGTCCTGGCGGATATCGATGCCCTGGGCGGTCTGGAATTCACCAGCCACGTGCCGGATCAGCGCCTCGTCGAAGTCGTCGCCGCCGAGGTGGGTGTCGCCGTTGGTGGCAAGCACCTCGAAGACGCCGTCCCCGATATCGAGGACCGAGATATCGAACGTTCCGCCGCCGAGGTCGTAGACCGCGACGCGGCCTTCTTTCTCTTTGTCGAGTCCGTAGGCGAGGGTCGCCGCCGTGGGCTCGTTGATGATCCGCTCGACCGTCAGGCCTGCGATGGCGCCGGCGTCCTTGGTCGCCTGGCGCTGGCTGTCGTTGAAGTACGCGGGCACCGTGATCACGGCGCGGTCTACGGTTTCCCCAAGGTACCGCTCGGCGGCTTCCTTGAGGTACTGCAGGACCATCGCGCTGATCTCGGGGGCCGAGAGGTGCTTGCCGTCGACGTCGACTTTGACAACGTCGTCGGGGCCTCCCACGAGCTTGTAGGCGACCTGGGTTTCCTCTTCGCCCACCTCATGGTGCCGGCGGCCCATGAAGCGCTTGATGGAAGCGATGGTCTTGGTGGGGTTCGTGACGGCCTGGCGCTTGGCAGGGGCGCCCACGAGGCGCGTTCCGTCGGCTTGGAAGGCCACCACCGAGGGCGTGGTTCGCGCGCCCTCCAGGTTGGTGATCACGGTCGGCTCACCGCCCTCCATCACCGCCACCACCGAGTTGGTGGTGCCGAGGTCGATGCCGATGATCTTGGATTTGCTAGTCATTGATGATCGAGTGTGCGGGAGCGGAGAATCCGGGCCCAGTTGCTTCTCACGCATCAGAAACAACTCGCGTGCCAACCGGGAGGCCATGGCGATTTGGCCCCGATTGCCCGCCTGTGGGCCCGTGAGGGAGGATTGGGCCCTGTTCGCCGGCGCGTCCGCACCAAAAGAGCAGGCCCCGGCTGCCAGAGTGGCACCCGGGGCCCAAGGCCCTGCAAGACTGGCGGTCGGGCCCTGGAGACGGCCCGGGCCCCGGCCCCCGCTACTTGCCGCCGGCTGGTGCGCCGACGGAGCTTGCCTTCGGAAGCGGCGAAACGCGCTCCAGCTTGGACACCCGGCCATTGCGGTTCCAGTCGAGCACGAAGAGGTTGCCCTCCGCGTCGGCGCCCACACCGTGGGGCGACAGGAACTGGCCCGCGGCCCATTGCTCCACCGGGACCCCATTTTGGCCCCGGCGTGAGGGCTCGGGGTTCTCGCCGAGGCGATCGATGAATTGACGCTCGCCATTCTCGTCGAGGCCGAGCAGCGCCACGCCCCCCCCAAGCTCTGCCACGGCGAGGATCCCCGCCGTGAACACACCGCTGCAGGGGCGTTGAAGCTTGGGCGCCTCGCTGCGCACAAGGTTGCCGTCGAGATCGAAGCGCTGCACGCGCCGGTTGGCCCGGTCGCAGACGACGACGTACGACGTGTCTCCAATGGTCTCGATCACCACGCCGTGGGGCGTTCGCATTTGCCCTGGCTCGGCACCGAGGCCGCCGAACGAGCCGAGATACTCACGGTCCTTGGAGTAACGGTGCACCCAGCTCTGTCCGTAGCCATCCGCCACAAAGATGCGGCCGTCCGGCGCCACCGCGATGCCGGTGGGTTTGTACTGGCCCTCGCTCTCGTACTTCCCCGAAGCCTTCGGCCAAGGCAAGGTCCACAGCACCTCGCCGTCCAGGGTGGTTTTCGCCGCCATGTGCCGACCGATGTGGGCGAGGTAGAGGTACTCCTTGCCGTCCGCCTCTTTCGTCAGGCACATCCCGTGAAGGCCGCCCTTCCATTCGGCGCCCCAGGAGTTCGCCACCGTGCCGTCGGGGTTCACCACGACGACCGCGTGCTCCGAGTCCGTGTTGAAGTACACGCGGCCCTTCGAGTCGACGGCCACACAGCCATGGGTGTTGCCAAGCTTCATGCCCTCCGGAAGCTTGAGCCAGCCCGGCACCCACCGATAGCGGTGGTCCTTGGTGCCGAGCATGACGTCCGCTTCCTCGGCCTTCTGAACCTTGGCGGCTGCAGGCTCCTGGATCTCTAATTCTGCGGAGACCCCATTCGCTGTCCCCGGGTGGGTGGCGTCACCGCCAACGGAAGTCAGTGGGAGTGCAATCAGCAGCGGAGCGAGGGACAGGTTCATCAAGGAATCAATGGGTGGAGTTCTATGGATCGCCGGCGGTTCGGAAGGTGGCTCTGCCCGGAGCAGACCCGCGGCGCAGCCCTATTGTTCCCCGTGGAGCTGCTGGCGCCAGGCCTGATCTGCGGTTGCCGCGTGGGTTAGCGCCCCTTGGACTTCCCCAGCGCGCCCAAGTCGCCCGGCAATTGCGGTGCGCGCGGCGGCCCCAACGCGCTGTTCGATGTCTTCGCGGACCCCCTGGAGAATGGCAGTCCCCTTGGCGCGAAGCCGAGACCGCACGAGCATGCGCGCCCCGAACAGCCAGGCCAGACCGATGATCAGCGCGCTCAGGAGGAAGTCGAGCCCCACGTAGGAGCCATCGATGAACCCGAGTACGACCCGGACGAGCACCCAGATCCCAAGGCTGTAGACCGGGAGGTCCACAAGGAGCCGAAGGACTCGGGGCACCCCGCGCCCGGCCTCCCGGGGAAGATCCACCCGGAGCAACCGATCCCATGCCTCATCGACGGCCCGCGACCCGTGGCCGTCGAGCTCAAGGGCCTCTGGCGTCATCGCGCGCGCCTCGTCCGGAAGGAAAAGGGTGTCCGCATCCAAGCGGGCCCGCAGGAACGCCTCCTGATGGAACGACTCCTGTCTCTTATACACATCTCCGAGCCCACGAGACTAGGCATGATCTCG
>CAJXRJ010000657.1 GCA_913058555.1 uncultured bacterium | reverse complement strand
ACGAGATCATGCCTAGTCTCGTGGGCTCGGAGATGTGTATAAGAGACAGGCCGCCGAAGGAGTTGCAGGGGGTCTTCGACGCCGAGGTCGAGCCATGGCTCGCCGCCCAGTCCGTGGACGGGCTCTCCCGCAAGAAGGCCGTCGTGACGTTCGGGGACCTGCCTGAGAGTGCCTTTGCCGAAGCGGTCGGTGCCTGGATGGAGCGAAGTGCCAACCCGCTCGTGGGGGTCACCGTCAAGGACGGCATCCTGACGGCGCGCTGCGTGGGGACGGCTGCGGATGAGGTCTCGGCGCAAGGGCTTGCGGACGCCCGCGCGCGGGAAATCCGCGCGCTGTTCCCCGATCGCCATCTTGGCGGACCGATCGTGGATTTCGGCGCCTTCGTGGGTTCGGAGCTGCTCGACCGGGGCATTCGGTTCACCGTCGCCGAGTCCTGCACGGCAGGGGCCGTGGCGGACGCGGTCTGTGCGGCCCCCGGCGTCAGCGCGGTCTTCGATGGTTCGTATGTGGTCTACGCCAACGAATGGAAGACCAACCAGCTAGGCGTCCCTGTGAGCCTCCTAGCGGAACATGGCGCCGTTTCGGCTCCCTGTGCCGAAGCCATGGCCCGCGGCGCCCTGGAGCGCTCTGGTGCCGACCTGGCGGTGAGCGTGACGGGAATCGCCGGGCCCGGCGGGGGATCCGAGGAGAAGCCCGTGGGCCTCGTCTGGTTTGGCGTCGCGACGCGGCAGCCGTCCGGGGACGTTGAGGTCGCGTCGGTGGATCGCCGCTGGCCGGCCCTCGGCCGCGAGCGCGTGCGACGGTGGGCCCGCAACAAGGCGCTTGGGCTGCTCTTGGCGGCCGCCCGCAGCTCGTCTGCCGGCGACACCCCCTAGGGAGCTCTGTGGCGCAACGGCATCGACCCAGCGTCTACTCAGAGTCCACTCAGAGTCGACTCAGAGTCCACTCAGGGAGGCCCTGAAAAAAAAAGGCTGCGAATCCCGGGTGGTTCTTTCCCTCCAGGATCCGATTGCTATCCTCTCCGCCCGCAGAAATGCGATACCCCGTGGTGTAATTGGTAACACATCTGGTTTTGGTCCAGTCGTTCCAGGTTCAAGTCCTGGCGGGGTAACCAACCTCCCGGTTTCGTCCTGGTGACTCGTTCACTGGTGATGGCCGGAACGCGCGCTCGATCCATTGCGGATCCGGCGCGCTTTTTTTTGTGCCCAGCTTCCGTGTCCAGCTTCCCGGTCCAGCTTCCCGGTCCAGCCTTGGGCGCGGGGGCTGGCCGTAGCCGCCCAAGCCGTGGCCGCACCACCCCACGGGTGACCCGCAGGCCCGGTGGGCGCCGAAGTCGCAGCCGGCGGGAAGACGGCGGAGCCTGGAGCGTCCCTTTGGGTCCATCCCCCGGCCCACTGCACCTCGCTGCCATGACTCGACTTCTCTCCGGCGTTCTCCTTCGCGTTCTTATCGCGGGGGCCTTCGGCTCGCTCATGCAGATTTCTGCCCTCGCGGAAGGGCTGGCCCAGGTCCGCTTTTCGGGCGCGGTGGGGCCTGGAATCAAGTCGCACTTGGTGGAGGTCGAGATCGGCGATGCCGTGGGGCACGACCCTGTCATCCTGCATTTGCACCTCGCCCACGGCACGACCGGAGCTGAATTGGCGGCGCTTGTCGCCAGGCGGGCCAAGTCGGCGGGCTTGGATGTCACCTTGACCGCTTCGAACGACAAAGGCGCGAGCCTCTGGATCGACCGCGCCGCCTTCGTGAACGTTCGCCTCGGGGCGGGGCTCGTCGCCGACGTCTCTTGCGTTGAGGGCCCCCCGAGCCTCGTCAAGATCCTGCCACCCCAGGCCATCAAGCAAGCGTGCAGGGCGCACATGACGGCCTCCACGGCCATCATTTCCAATGGCCGTCCGCCCCTCCGGGGGAGCATCTCGCTGGAGGCCGAGCTGCAGCCGAAAACAGATAGTGCGGCCATAGCGACCGCGCTTTGGGAGGCCGGCCAGAAGGTCTGGCAAAGTGAGCGTCCTGGGTCGAATGCCTGGCGCCCGATCAAGGCCATCGAAGGGGGCATCCTGACGGGCTTCTCAGCCACCATGGAAGGGAAGGGAGATTGGCGGCTCGAAGTCACGCTCTAGGGCGGACTCTAGCCTTGGTGTCCCCGTGGTGGGCGCTCTCCGTTAGAGCTGCACCGTCGTGCCGCCGCTGAACACGGCGATCTCGACGTTGCGCAGCAGATCGTTCCCAAGCCCGGGGACCACGTTGTGGCGGACGTTGAACGTGCCGTCCCCGTTGTTCTCGATGTCGAACTCGCTGCGCGGCGCCCCGAAGATCGCGGAGTCGAGCCCGGGGCCGCCGTCGATGATGTCGTCGCCCTCGCGGCCCCTGATGTTGTTGTTGGCGGCGTTGCCGGTGAGGCGGCTCGTGACGGGGGCGCCGAAGAGCTCGGCTGGACTGTCCCCTGTGAGGCGGACGTTGGTCAGGTACTGGGCCCGGTTCGTGTAGCCGACGCTCGGGCGATAGAGCAGGTCGAAGGTCCCTGAGAATGCGGGGTCGGCCTCGGCGGCGAAGGTGTGCTCAGGCGCGAAGAAGTCCTCGATGAGCTGGAGGGTGGAAAGGTCGCCCACCTCCAGGGCTGGGCGGCTTCCAAAGGCGTACACGCCGCCGCGGGCGGAACCGTCGCCGCTGGGGTTGTGTCCCCAAACGCCCGCATGGCACCCGAGGAGGGTCGCGATGTACAGCTCGTCCAGGTCCAGGTAGGGCTCGGGTCCCGCGGCGGCAAAGGTGCCATCGGCTTGGGCGGCCGAGCTCGCGAGGCGCATCTGAGCGCTCCACGCGGGGCGCAGGATCCTGAGCCCTAGCCGGTACACGAGGACCGAGGTCGCGCCGAAGGTCTCGTCGATGGCGGGGCTCGCCGCAAGGTACTCGGGCGAGCCTTCCACCACGACGGCGTCGCCGAAGAGCGGGACGTAGGCGGCTTGGAAGTCCGCGTCGAAGGTCGACACCTCGGGCAGGGCAATGTCGTATTCGCCCGCGTCCCGGAAGAGGGCGATCGTGCCGCAGTTGGAGGACACGGCGTCGGCGACGTCCGCCTTGGAAGCGCCAGCGCCCGCGCCGGGGAGGTCTGTGAGGTGCATGCGCAGGATCTCCCGGGCCCTGCGGATCTTGGCGTCGCTGACGCCGGCCTGGGCCACGAAGTGGATGCGTTCCCCAGAGGGCGTGGTCATGGCCGCGTAGCGGGCAAAGACATCCGTCACGATCGGGCTCAGGTTCGAAGCGTCCAGGTCGGCGATCGCCATTCCGTCTGGGCCCAGGTCGATGGTGTCGAGGGCTGCGCAGCCCAGGAGCGGACCGGTGCCGACACCGCCGCCCGAGCCGGAGTCCGCCACTTGGTTATCGTTATTGCCGACGCAGGCGGCGGCTGACCCGAGGACGAGGGACCAGGCGATGAGGGACGGGGAAGCGAGGAGAATGGAGAGGGATCGCATCAGCTTCATGGCTCGGACCGGCCCATGGAGGAGGGCCGCAGTGGGATGGCATGGACCGGTGGAGCAAGCGGGGCCCGGTCGCGCCTCGTTCGAATAGCAACGTAGCTTCATTCCGAGGAGCCGGGAGCCCCAGAATTCGATGGGCCCCCATCCAGCTCTCGATCCGTTTAGGGCGCGTCCCGGAACGGGGCGCCCCCCGGGTCCGTGCGACGCCGGCGGCGCACTTCCCGGTGCACAAACTCGAGGGCCGAGTACCGGGGCCCAAGTGCCAGCGCGCGGCCCTCCTCCTGTGTGGACGGGGCAGAGGGCTCCCACGCGATCTCGAACTCCCGCGCGAATGCGTCCTTGAGCGCCTCTGAGGCCTCGGCCATACCAAAGGCGCCCCCCGCGTCCCGAACCGTGGCGACCTGCGGCTCCAGGGGCGAGCCCGAGAGCTTGATGGAGCCATGGTGCAGCACGCGGGCCACGCCCGCCTCGCGCATGCGCCGCTGGGCGGTGCCCACACCCTTGGCAAAGCCAACGTTCGGCACGTTCCATGAGATGTCCTGGGCCGTGGACTCGTGGAAGCACATGCCCGTTCCGGCGAGGTCCGATGCGGACGCCTCGCCGCGTCGCATGCGTACCCCCGAAAGCCCGAGGGTCCCGAGGGCCGCCATCACGGCGCGGTGGGACCGCTCGTAGGAATCGGGTACCGACCCCCTGTAGGCCGGGTGGGCAGCATCGATGGCCACCGAGAAGGTGAGCTCGCCACCGTGGTGGTGGATCGCGCCGCCGCCGGTGAGGCGGCGCGATCCACCA
>CAJXRJ010000656.1 GCA_913058555.1 uncultured bacterium | reverse complement strand
TGCCTAGTCTCGTGGGCTCGGAGATGTGTATAAGAGACAGTCCCAGACCCGCGTGCCGAGGGCGAAACCCACTCCCACGGCGTTGAGCTCCGTGGGGGTCTCCCCATGCCCAAGAAGGCGCGAGCAGTCCTCTTCGGGAACATCGATCCAGTGGCCCTGGAGCGAACGAACGGTGAAGTCGATCCCGAACGCGGTGCGTAGGGCGTTCTCCAGGCCCTCGGCGGAACGCGGACCCGACACCATCGAGCCGGCGAAGTGGATGACGGACAAGTCGTCGATCGCCTGGCGCTGCAGCATGCCGCCGGTGCCCATGCCGACGAGCGCCAGCAGGGCTTGGGTGGCGCGGTCGTGTTCCCCCGACGACTGGGCGGCCAGTTCGAATGCGAACGGCATCCGATACTTGCGCCACGCTCGGTGGAAGAGCGCGAGGGTGCGCCGTTGGAAGAGGTCGAGGAAGTCCTTGAGCGCGGTGTCGCGGCGGGCGGCGCGGTGGATGACCTCTTCGGTGTAGCTGGGCGGCAGGACGCCGGCGGTGCCGACGAAGCCGGCGAAGGTGAGTTCCACCTCGACCTGCGGCGGGCCGCTCTGTCCCCAGCGTCCCTGCTGGGCCACCTTCAGCGACCGAATCGGCGCCGCCGAGAAGGCCAAGGACGGATGTCCCTTCAGCCGCGCGACTTCATCCAACGGATCCGCGTCGCCCCCAAGCGGTTTGCCTGAGTCCGTCTGCAGACCCGCAAGCTCAAGCAAGCGGAGCGCCTGGTGAACCTCGAATAGCTCGGGGTTCTGGGAGATCGAATCGATCAGATGAGAGCCTTTCGGCCCGCTCTCGGTGCCCATCGTTTGACGGCCCCCTCCCGCATGTTGGTCGTGAGCGTGAGCTCGACGAAGCTATTGACGGACGCGTAGAGCCCGAAGAATCTTTCGAGGACGCTCGCGAAGAGGAACGTGCCGGAACCCGAGAGCATCGACTCGTCGAGCTCGAGTTTGACCGCGAGGCCGCGGCAGTGGGCCGGCTGGCCGCCCGCGTAGATGCGAGCCATCTTGGGCGAGCAATCGAGGCCGACGATGCTGTCGATCACGCGCGCGTTGTTCTGTCCGCCGGCGCCCTCGTACAGCCGCAAGATCTCCTTCAGAGCGTCCAGGTTCCCGCCGGGCTCCGACAGGGACAGGTGGTTGAGGCTCAGGTGGGACACCAGCTTCCAGCGAGCGCCTTCGCGCAGGTCGGGGCGCTGTGTTTTCGTCGCAGCGGTGAGGCACTTCGCACCAGAGATCGCGCCCCCGGCCGTCAGGGTCATGCGCGGGCGGTCGGCGCCGAAGGGCAGCTTCGACGGTACGTCGCGGTTGATGCACGTGGTCTCGGCCGTCAGGACTTCACCGGCGAGGTCCTGGGGCGCAAAGTCGAGGTCGACCACCTGCACAAAGACCTCGGTGCCGGAGTCGGCGCCGGAGTGGGACAGCGTGGCGGGCCGGCGCACGCCGTGCCAGAAGATCGGCGCCGCTTCCCCGTCGGGTCCGTGGTCGATGCCGTAGAAGGGACGCAGGGTGCGCGTCTCGCCTTCGCCGTCGACCTTGGACAGATGATCGATGGAGAACACCTCCATGCCCTTGGGCCGGCGGGCGTCGGGCACGATCCGGTACTCGTACCCGAGGTGCTCCATGCGCACGGGCTCGGCGCGGCGCTCGAACAGGTTGACGATCGGCGTGCAGCCGAGGGCGAGGTTGTCCGCGGTGATCAGCTGGTCGAGGTCCCGGGGGATCCGGCGCAGGTAGAAGAACAGCTCCAGAGCGTCGTCGGGCAGGGGGCCGTCTTGATCGAGGCCCTCGAGGTCGACGTAGAGGAACTTCTCCGGGAAGGCGAAGAACTCACGCAGGAGGCGGTAGCCGTCGAACGTGCGGCGGCACGGGGGGAGGAGCGATTCGTCTTCCCCGAAGCCGGCCGGCTGGATCGCCGTGGCGGGCAAGTGGCGCGCGGCGGGGTCGCCGGGGGAACTGCCCCATGCGACGGCGGCCACGTCGTTGCAAAGGAGCTCGTACAGGGGGTACGAAGCCTGGGGCAGCCCGCGCAGGTGGAAGCGCAGACGCGACACGCCCATCTCGGAGATCTTCGTCGCGCCCATGGGCTCGAGCCGGATCCGCAGGCAACCAACGGCCGTGCGCGCGGCCGGGGAGCTCGGCGCCGAGAAGGGCGTCGGCGTCAGGGTGGCTTCGGCGATCTTGAGGGGCCAGACCTCCGTGTCGTAGCTGGTCCGGAACAGGCAGGCCTGGCCGTCGACGGGCTCCGATTCCACTTCGGACCCGCGCGGGATCGAGTAGTTCGCCGTGGCCTCGGGGTCGGCCAGGAACTGGAGCGTGCTGAGGGACGGCATCGGCGTCAGGAACTGCGGGTAGAGCACCTGCAGCATCGAGTCGGACAGCTCCGGGAAGTCGTCGTCCAGGCGATGCTGGATGCGCCCGTTCAGGAACGCCGTCGCTTCGATCAAACGCTCCACGTGGGGATCGCCCGCGGACTCGGGGCCGAGCTTGAGCCGGCCCGCGATCTTCGGATGCTCCTTCGCGAACTGCTCGCCGGACTTGCGGAGGTAGCTGAGCTCGCGGTTGTAGTAGGGGAGAAGGTCGTCGCTCATGACTCGAAGTTTCTCCGTACGGGCTCGAGCTTCAGGGGGATCGCCACTTCTTCCTCGCCGCCGTCGAACTTGACGATGGCTTCAATGCGGAAGTGAAGGGTCCGGTCGGAGGCGTCGCGTTCTGTGTCCGGCACGATCCGTACGGAGGCGAAGCGCGGATCGCACCGGCGAATGACGGGGCCGAGGGCATTCAGGAACTTGGTGCGATCCGACGGCGACGCGAGGTGCGCGCCGGATACGTCGCTGATTCCATAGGCAAGGATCGAGTTATTGAGCTCCGTCAGCTCGCTCGGCCACGACCGACAGCGCTCCCGCGTGTTCAGGAGATCGAGCAGGTCGCCTTTCAGCGACTCGACCGCGCGTGTGTAGGTCGCATCACTCGAGAGCGGGGCCTCGACCGATGAGTCGGGGTCCTCGTCCAGGAGCTGCTCGAGCAGCGGAAGGCGGAGCTCGTCATCCAAGATCAGTTATCCCCGCGATTCGCGATGGTCAGGGCCGGAAGCTGGTCGACGGTGACCGCCTCGTCGCCCAAGAGGAACAGGCGGCGACCGATGCCGCGCACGGGCTCGGTTTCCGTGAACTCCGACACGCGGCCGAGGCGCGCGGGGTCGGCGTCATGGTCAGCCATGTCCAGGTTCTCGGAGCAGTAGATCGACGGAAGGTATATCTCGCCCTCGGGGCCATCTTTGACTTCCATGCGGAACTGGCGCCAGAGGTAGTCGCGCGGACGCTCAATGGGGCGGGGCTCCAGCTCAAGTACGCGCTCCATCGGGATCCAGTAGTACTTGCCGGTGCTCGTGAAGACCTCGAAGACGCCGGCCAGGAGGTCGTCGCAGTCCCTCAGGTCGCTGTACTTGGTCTCGCCGGATTCCACGGCCAGTTCGCTGCGCATTTCCTCGGCCTCAGCCAGGAGCTTCGAGGCCTCTTCGAGGTTCCCTTCGCGCATCTCGATGCTCGCGCGGAGCTGCAGCTCCAGCCGCGGCTCGGGCTTGCCGAGGAACTCAGGCGTGCGGCCTTCGCGGTAGAACTCGAGGCGCCACTTTTCGCATCGGATGAGCTGACGAATCAGCGACACGGCGATCATGGCGCCAGGCGCCAGGGTCGTGATCGCCTCGAGGTGCTTGTCGGCCCTCTCGTAGTCGCCGGCAAAGCAGTGCAGGTCCGAGAGCAGCGCGCGGCAGTCGGTATCGGTGGGCTTGGCCTTGACGTCCGCCGTCGCGGCCTTGATGGCCTCGCGCAGATTGCCGCTTTTGAAATGGTCGAGAGTTTCCATGGTTACATGTCGTAGCCGGTATAGACGTCTGTGGAGATGCTGATCGAGGTCGCGAGCTGGTCCATCTGGTAGTGGGGCTGCAGGTGGACCTTGCAAGTGTAGACACCGGGGTTCGCGGGCTTCTCGCGAACCTCGACGCGTGCGTCGCGCAAGGGAAAGCGCGCCTGGGCCTCGGCCGTGGCTTGGGCGTTCGCGGTGGCGTATTTGATGAGCCAGTTCGAAAGCATCGACTGCAGCTCATTCGCTGATGCGTACGAACCGACTTTCTGCCGCGCCATGACCTTGACGTAGTGGGAAAAGCGCGAGACGCAGAAGATGTACTGGAGCATCGACGAGAGCTTCGCGTTGGCCTCGGCCCCGGGGCTCCGGACCCCGTCG
>CAJXRJ010000655.1 GCA_913058555.1 uncultured bacterium | reverse complement strand
TCATCATTCCCTTCCTCCAAGCTTTGCCTGGCGCAAGTTGGTGCACAAACCCGATTGGGACAGCAAGTCTCCCTCCGTTGACGACTTCAGCGAGCGAGGGCCACCGATCTGGGCCTGGCCAAGACTAGCAGCCGAATCAAGATCTTGCAGCCGACGGTAGCCTCTGTCTTCCGTGCAGCTAGAGCCCGGGCGTGGAGCCGGTCGCCCAGCATCGACTTGTATCGGAAGAAGGCGCTCTCGACCGTCCCCTGCTGATGGTAGCCCGACCCCTTCTTCCATCTCCTTCTGCCGACTTTGGCGATCCTCCGAATCGTGTTGTCACGCTCTTTGGATCTAGGCTTGCCGCCAGTCTCCGATGCCGATCGCGTTGGGGGCACGACGACTCGTGCTCGCCTGGAGCCGGCCTGGCCGTAGATGGCCACCGTGTAGTGGGCCGCGTCTCCTGTGACGCTGGCCAACTTGCCCTTGGTCCTCTTGATAACCTCGAGCCTGGTATTCGCATCGTCGCCCGAGCTGTCCGTCAGAACCTGCGCACGGATCATCCCCGCTAGATCAAGGCCAAGGTGCAGTTTGCGCCAACCTCGCTTTCCGCGCCCTCCGTGCTTGGCTGCGGCCCACTCGCCCTCCCCCACGATCGACAGCCCTGTGCTATCGATGATCAGGTGGATCGGCTTCTTCGACACGATGGGCACCAGCTTCGCGTTGAGGCTCTTGCTCCGCCGAGCCAGGGTCGTGTGGTTTGGGGCTTCGAGGCTGAGACCCATCAAGTCAGACAAGGACCGTAGGAAGCCCTCGGCCTGGCGAAGCGGCAACCGGAAGACGAGGCGAAGAGTGGGCGCCGTTTCGATCGCCAGGTCCGTGAACTTCCGTGGGGCTCCGTTGCGTCCGGACGGCCTTGCAGTCCAAGCCTGAATCGCGCCGGGTGATGCCGCCACGCTTGACGAGGGCCTGGTCGTACTCGGCCCAATTGGTGACTCGATACTTCGTCTTGTACTTGGGGTGTACGCGAGAGTTCATGTCGGGACCATCGGCTAGCCAGCGTCTGGACCTGAGGACACCCCCGTAGGGCCAGCTGAGGGCGGGGAGTTACGCACCAACGCCCCTCCGCGTCGTACCGGCGATGTGCACGCGGCGAGTCGCGGTGTCCATGACGAACAGTGTGTGGAGGGTCGTGAGGCCCCTCGACGTCCAGACCTCTGTGGTGAAGGAGTCAGCCGCGGCGGTCTCGCCCCACCAGGCCTTGATGAATGCGCTCCACGAGGAGGGCCGCTCCGGTGCAGGCTTGATGCCGCCGCGCATC
Organism: uncultured bacterium; assembly: GCA_913058555.1. Classification (GTDB taxonomy): domain Bacteria; phylum Planctomycetota; class UBA1135; order UBA1135; genus Saltatorellus. The sequence continues at coordinate 2,978 of CAJXRJ010000655.1, read as the reverse complement.
TGGATCCGGGAGACCGTTGTCCGCCCCACCCGATGACCGAGGTCGCCGACCGCTCCTTGGATCCTCGAGTAGCCCCAGGTCGGGTTCTCCTTGGCGAAGCGGACCACGAGGGCGCGGATCTCCCGCATCACTCCCTTTCGCCCTCTTCGATGGCTGTAGTACGTCCACTTCGAAGCGATGAGTTGCCGATGCCAACGCATGGTCATTTCCGGGGTCACGATCGTTGCCACCCACCCCAGAAGCCGCCGACCGAGCCGCTTCGCCTTCTCGGCCAAGCTGGTCTTTGAGGACACGGTTCTCCTCAATCAGGCACTCGCTGCTGCTCTCGGCTGCCCCTGCCTACAACGGTCAGGAGCAGGGCGCTGGGCGGAAGGCAGTCGCTGAGCATGCCCGCAGGATATCGGGCCGCACGGTACCGTCAGGGCGTGGCGCACCGATGGGACAGTACGGGCCACTTGGCCGCGCCATCATTGCTTCGATGGTCCCGGGCGACAGCCAAACAGTCTCATCGCCGCGCTGCACCAGGCCTTGTTCGTCCTCACGCCAGTTCGTCACGCAGTAGCGAGTCATGTACTTCGGGTGGACTCGGGCCTCCATGCCGTCAGGATGCTCGACGGGTGCAAGCCTCGCCAAGAGGACGGCCTTGGGCGCCCCAGGGACTGACATTCATGCACCAAGGCCCGAAGTAACAACTCCGTGACAAGTTGGAGCCAGGTTGTCATCGCGATCCTTTTCTGAGGCGTATCCTCGTGAGGGTTCGAATCGTCCACCTGATCGCTTTGAACCACTCGCTCGCGACACTTTCTAACCGCCAGCCCACATGATGCACTTCCCTTCCTCGGCCCGACCGGCGATCTCCCTGCTGCTCGCAGGCCTGGCCTTAGCGGCCATCTCCCTTGGTGCCGCCTCCGACGGTGATCATGGCGAGGGGCACTCACCGGCGCTCTCCGTGGAGGACTGGTCGACCCTTCGCCAGCTCCATCAGGCCTCGCGGCACGCCGTCGCACGGCGGGGGGACGAGCTCGTGAGCCGCAACCCTGGGCGCGGGTGGACCACGCGCTACGACGACCGGGGTGCGACCACCGTCCCCGACGACGCAGGGTGGTGCTGGGGCCTGGAGCTCTCGGGGTGGGGATTCGACGGCGCCCTCGTCGAAACGGATCGAGCCATGGGCGTCGAGGCCCACAGCAATCGTGCGGCGCTGCGATGGAGCGAGCGGCTGACCGAGTGGTGGATCAACGAGCCCGGGGGACTGGAGCACGGGTTCACGGTCCATGCTCCGCCCGCTCGGAGCGCGTGCGCGGACGCCCCCTTATGCTTCGCCCTCGATGTCCGTGGTGAGTTGCGCCCCTTGATCGCACAGGGCCGCCGCTCCGCGCACTTCATCGACCCGTCAGGGATAGCCGTCCTCGAATACGCTGGCCTGCTCGCGTTCGACGCAAACGGGGCGACGCTACGGGCCTGGATGGAGCTCCGGGGCGAGCAGCTCGCAATCTGCGTGGACGAGTCGTCCGCTGCATACCCGATTACGGTCGACCCCGTGGTGCAGTACGCCTACCTGAAGGCGTCGAACACGGACTGGTACGACGAGTTCGGGCACTCGGTCGCCATCTGGGGCGACACTGTTGCGATTGGCGCCCACCGGGAAGACAGCCCTAGCACCACCATCAACGCTGGCCAGCACGCGAACGATCACGTCAACAGCGACCGCGGGGCCGTCTACGTCTTCGTGAGGGAAGCTCAAACATGGCGCCAACAGGCGTACGTGAAGCCGCCGCGCAGTGGGCAGCGCTTTGGCGCCTCCGTGGCGCTGTCCGAGGACACTCTCGTCGTAGGAGAGCCGGATGAAAACCGCGGCTTGACAGGGATCAATCCCCCCATCCTGCCGGGAATCTTCAAGTGGGACTCGGGGGCGGTCCACGTCTTCACCCGGAACGCAGACACCTGGTCGGTACAGGCGTACATCAAGGCGTCGAACACCGATGAGGATGATCGTTTTGGGTCGTCGGTGGCGATCTCGGGCGACACCCTGGTGGTCGGAGCGCCCGAGGAAGAGAGCGGGATCCCCGGAGTACAATCCGACAACGGCACCCGGCGTGCTGGTGCGGCATACGTCTTCACCCGGACAGGAACGACCTGGACGCAGGAGGCCTACCTGAAGGCCCCTGACCCCGACATCGATGACGACTTCGGGGCGAGTGTCGCGGTCTCCGGCGGCCTGATCGCGGTCGCGGCCCATCGCGACGACAGCGGCGGCGTGGGAGTCAACAGTGGCTTGGAGGCGGACAACAGTCTCTGGCGCTCAGGCGCTATTCATGTCTACCGCAGATCTGGAAGCGCATGGGTGGCCGACGCCTTCCTCAAGGCGTCGAATCCGGACTCTTACGATGCCTTCGGCGCCTCGCTCGCAATGTTCAATAACACCCTCGCCGTGGGATCCCCGGGAGAAGACGGCTCGGCCACTGGCGTCAACAGCCCAGCGCAGGCCGACAACAGCGCCGACAACTCTGGCGCGGCGTACGTTTTCTTCCGCAGCAACAATGTCTGGCAACAGGAGGCCTATCTCAAGGCCTCGAACACCGGAGCAAGCGACTCCTTCGGGGGGGCCGTCGCGGTTGCCATCAACACCGTTCTTGTGGGTGCCAGCCGGGAGAGCGGACGTGCGTCGCTCCTGAACTACGGACCCCAGACCGACAACAGCCTTCAGCATTCGGGCGCGGCCTACCTGTTCCGACGCGAGGGAGGCCACTGGTCGCAACACGCATACGTGAAGTCGTCCTGGCCGGACAGCTTGGACCTGTTCGGTGACGCCGTCGGGGTCCACGGGGAGTTCATGGTCGTCGGCGCGCGCTACGAGAGCAGCCGTGGTACGGGCGTGAACAGCCCGCTGCAATCTGACAACTGGGCGTCGCGTTCCGGCGCCGCCTACATCCTGTCTCTTATACACATCTCCGAGCCCACGAGACTAGGCATGATCT
>CAJXRJ010000654.1 GCA_913058555.1 uncultured bacterium | reverse complement strand
GCCGACACGGTGACGTTCATCGACATCAACCCAAGCTCGGCCTTCTTTCACGACGTCCGCCAGACGGTCATCGTGGGAGATGCGCCCCATGGCGTCGCATGGTCCCCGAGCAACGAGGACGTGCTCGTATGCAATGAAGGTGACGACACGGTCTCGATCATTGCGGCCCAGAACCTCCAGGTGCGCCGCACCGTCGACGTTCCTACGAGCGGCCCTTTCGAAGTCGTGATGACCCCGCGCGAGGTGGGCTACGGATTCGAGCGCGCCGTATACCTCGGGTACATCCTGTGCCGCGACGGCAACGTCTGCGTCTTCGAGTCTGGGCCCAACGGTGTCAACGGGTGGGGCTTTGACGAGGTGATCGGCATCCTGCCCTACAGCTTCCAAAGCCCCAAGGCCGCCCAGAGCGATCAGTCTTCCCCCACCGGCGCCATCGTGATCGTCCACGAGGGCCCCATCGATCCGGTGACCGGCGCCGCCGGCTCCCTGGGCGACGGCGCGATCACTCGGGTCTTCATCGATTCATCGCCCTTTGGAGCCCAGGCCATTCTCCCGGGGGAAATGCCCGGCTTCCGCCAGGTGGTCTTCCGGGCAGCTACAGAAGTTTCGATGTCGGGTGGGCAGCTGTCCGGGATCCCGACGGACGTCGCTTTTGATGACATGGTGAACCTGGGCGGCCTTCCAAACTCCGCCAACGTATTCAGCGCGGGCTCCCCGCTGCCGGCCAACGGCAAGGATCTCGTCAAGCGCGATGGCACCATCCTGGCCAGCGCTTCGGCCCCCCTGTTTCTCTTTGCCACCGTCCCCGGACAGGGAATGGTCGACGTCATCAACATGGGCCAAGGTCCCACGCCGACGACCTTTGACGTGGACCCCTACCGGGCCGGGACCCAGTCGATCATCGCTCCCGGTGTTTCGTCACTCTCGAGCTACTGGCGCCAGTGAGCCAATCTGCGGCGAGTTAGACCGGACAGTGGAGCGCCTTGGGGCGCCTGGTCGACGGGCGGCACGCGCCCGGGGGACCCCTTTGGGGTGACCGGCCAGCCGTCACCCCATAAGACCGGGCACGGCCTAGAATGCGGCCGCCACCATCCGCTCCTGGGCCAGTCCTCGGGAGCCCCCATCCCCTCCAGGACTCCTCGCAGGATGAAGACTCGCAACGCTCGCTCGATCTGTCTGTTCCTCACCGCCTCGCTCGCCCTTCCCGGCTGCGGCGGCTCCGACGCTCCGCCGACCGATTCACAAGACGGCGACGCAGGGGGCGGGCCCAGCACCCTCCGGCTCACGAGCGTCACGAACGGCTTTGGGCAGATCCTGCCCCACCGGGCTCCGGAGCGAAACTCGGACGGCACGCTGACTGGGAACCTCGTCGACATCCGCTCGATCGCGCAATTCAAGTCCATCGCTGTGGACCCTCAATCGATCCTGCCACCCTCTACGTTTCCGAACGCTGCGCAGCTTCCGAACAGCCGGCCGGGCAACCACTTCCTATTGGCGCAGTTCAGCTCCGCGATCGATCCGGCGTCGGTGTTCGACCTGGGCAACGGAACGGGCCTCTTGCCAACGGTGTCCCTGACGTCGTTTGACTCTGCCACGGGAGTCCGTTCCGCCATCCCGGCCCGCGTCCTCGTGGGCGGCGTGACGGCCGTGGACCGTCCGGGCGGCTCGGTCCTCGAGCCCTGGGCGAGGCCGGTCGCCGATCCCGATTCGCTGGAGGCCCTCGTTCCCGAAGCCGAGGGGATCCCGGACGTGCTGCAGCGCGGGCTGCTCGTCGGTGAAAGATCCATCCTCTTGGTCGCCGACTCGGACGACGACCTCTTGACGTTCGAGACGTTCCCGGACGGGGTCCAACTGAACCTCCGTGTCATCGACGTCCTCAACACGCAAGGCAACGCCCTCGAGGACTCTGCCCTGGCATCCACGACGGTGGGACTCGACACCCAAAGGCCACGGCCCGAAGTGGACTCAATGGGCGCCCTCTTGATCGAGCCGGCGAACGGCGCCTTGGACGTAGACCCGCAAACAGAGCTCCTTCTGGCATTCTCGGAGCCGGTGCAGCCCTGGGGCGTGGGCAAGATCGACGGGGCAGGGTTTGCGAGTATCAGCGGTGCGCTAGACATCGCCTTTGGGCCGCCGACCGCTCGCACGGAGATGCCGTACACCGTCGAACCCCTGAGCCCGTTCGACCTGTCGCGTTACCGGGTCATTCCCGGGTACCCATTCCCCGGCGCCCCGGCGCCGGGTGTATCGACGCCCTTCACCCTTGTTGACGTGATCTGCACTTCGGGGTTCACACCTGACCTGGCCCAAAACACCGTGCCGACGCCAGCGTCCTCACAATTCGAAACCGGCTTCGGGCCCGGGCTCATCAACGCGCCGGTGATTCCGGAGGCGATCCTGGCGTTCGGGCCGGGCAGCGCCGGTTCGGATCGGCTCAGCGTGATCGACCTGAATGGTTTCGGAGCGTCCACGGGCAACCCCGTGAGCTCACCGGGCTTCCCCCTCGAGGGCGAGTCGCGGTTCCCGTACGACCCCAACGTGCTCTTCAACCCCTCGGTTCGCCCGCCGCTCCAGCCGGGCACGACCACCATCGATGGGGGCTCGGCGGGCGTCTTCACGCTGACCCTCGACAGCACGCTCCAGCCTGAACTCGTGGGCAGCACCAAGGTGGACTCCATCGCCGACGTGCACTCGGGTCACCCGCTGGACGGAGTCTTCCGAAACGCCCCGCCCCCCTTCGGCTGCCAGGCCGGCGGCGGCGAGGTATGCGCCTTGGACGGCCTCAAGGTCATCGCGATCGAGTTCAACGGCGGGAACGGCATGCGGCCCCGCACCCCCACGGCCTTTGGCGGCCTGAACCCCGGCTACGGCAACATCGTCTCGATGTCCCCGCATCCGAACCCGCCGCCGCTGGTCTTTCCGCCCCTGTGCGCCGCGCCGCTCCTCCTCGGCCAAGAGCCGACTTCCGTCTCGACCACGGGCACCAACCTCCTCGTGCCGGGCAACCCGTTCCCCGACCCAGCGACGGGCGCGCCCCCCACGGGGCTGCTCACGCTCGAGCAGAACGCGTTTTTCGTTGGGCCCACCCACGGGGAGGCCCAGCTCAGCAACTGCGAGACGTACATGATCCGCCAGCAGGTGGGACACTTCGTCTACGTCGCGGACCGAGCCGCCAATGAGATCGTCGTGCTGAACTCGAACCGGATGTCGGTCGTCGAGCGCATTCCGGTGCCCGACCCCACGTCCATGGCGATGTCCCCGAACCTGGACTTCATTGCGGTCACGAGCGAGCTCGCCGACACGGTGACGTTCATCGACATCAACCCAAGCTCGGCCTTCTTTCACGACGCCCGCCAGACGGTCATCGTGGGAGATGCGCCCCATGGCGTCGCGTGGTCCCCGAGCAACGAAGACATCCTCGTGTGCAACGAGGGCGACGACAGCCTCACGGTCATTGGCGCAAACAGCCTGCAGGTTCGCTTGACCGTCGCTGTCCCCGCGAGCGGGCCCTTCGAGGTCTCCATAACGCCCCGTGAGGTCGGCTTCGGCTTCGACCGCGCCGTCTACCTCGGCTACGTACTGTGCCGGGATGGCAGCGTGGCGGTGTTCGAGTCTGGACCGAATGGTCCCAACGGCTGGGGCTTCGACGACATCATCGGGGTCCTGCCGTATTCGTTCCAGAGCCCGAAGGCGATCCAAAGCGACAGGTCAAGGTCCGCTGACGCCGTGGCGATCGTGCACGAGGGTCCCATCGACCCGCTCACGGGAGCCAGCGGCATGCTCGGCGACGGCGCCATCACCCGCGTCTTCATCGACCAGGCCCAAGTCGGAGCCGTGCCTCTCCTGCCAGGGGAAATGCCGGGCTTCCGCCAGACGGTCTTCGGCCTCGAGACGCCCATCTCGATGTCCACGGGACAGCTATCTGGGATCCCCACGGACATCGCCTTCGATGAAATGGCGAACCTTGGCGGCCTCCCAGGTCTGGCCAACGTGTTCAGCGCGGGCAGCCCCCTTCCCGGCAACGGGAAGGGCCTGATGAAGCGCGATTTCCCCGCCCTCCGGCGCGCAACGGGTCCCGTGGCGCTCTTCGCCGCGGTGCCTGGCCAGGGGGTCGTTGACGTGATCGACATGGGCGCCCCCTCCACCCCGGTCTCCCTCGACGTCGACCCCTACCGCGCCGGGACGCAGTCGATCATCGCACCTGGCGTCTCGTCCCTATCGAGCTACTGGCGCCAGTAGCCGTCAGCGCGCTGGGGCCAGAATGAGCGGGGGCGGCCC
>CAJXRJ010000653.1 GCA_913058555.1 uncultured bacterium | reverse complement strand
TCTCGTGGGCTCGGAGATGTGTATAAGAGACAGCCCTCAGGCTCTAGCTCCTCCCCACTCCCATGAACATCGTCGCTTGCGTCAAGCGCGTTCCCTCCACCGAAGCAGTCGCCAAACCGACTGCCGACGGCAAGGGACTCGACTCCACCGGCAATCAGTACATGGTCTCCTTCTACGACGAGATCGCCGTGGAAGAGGCCGTCAAGACCAAGGAGTCCGCCGGCTCCGGTGAAGTCACCATCCTCTCGATGGGAACGAAGGGCGGAACCAAAGAGATCCGCGAGTGTCTCGCGAAGGGCGGCGACAAGGCCGTTGTCCTCGTGGACGAAGAGTGGGAGTCCCGGGACGCCCGCGCCACGGCCAAGGCTCTGAGCACTCAGCTCGGCACCATGGCCCCGGACCTCGTCTTCATGGGCCGCGTCGCCACCGACCGTGACAACGCCGCCGTCGGCCCGATGGTCGCCACGTACCTCGGCTGGCCCTGCGTCACCGACGTGGTGTCCCTCGAGATCGCGGATGGCAAAGGCACCGCCAAGGTCGAGACCGAAGCCGGTCTCGAGACGGTTAGCTTCTCGCTGCCCGCCGTGGTGACCTGTCAGAAGGGCCTCAACGAGCCGCGCTACGCCGGCCTCAAGGGCATCATGGCCGCGAAGAAGAAGCCCCTCGAAGAAGCCGCCCCTGAGGTTCCCGAGAACCAGATGCAGGTCGCCGCGGTGGAGCTTCCGCCCGAGCGCAAAGAAGGCCGCATCGTCGGTGAAGGCGTCGCCGCCGTCCCCGCCCTTATCGAAGCGCTTCAGAACGAAGCGAAGGTCCTCTGATCCGCCGCTGGCTCCTAACGCACAACCACACATGTCGAAGACCATCGTTTTCTGTGAGCACACCGGCGGCCAAGTCCGTCGCGCAAGCCTCGAGGCCATCGGTGCCGCCACCGGCGCCGGCTCCGAAGTCGTCGCCCTCCTGACGGGCGAAGGCGCCGCCGCCGCTGCGGCCACGGCCACTGGCGCCGCAAAGGCCATCTGCCTGACCGGTCCCGCCGAGTACAGCGCCGACGCCGTGGCAACCGCCGCGGCCGAGGTGACCAAAGCCGAAGGGGCGAACGCGTTCATCGCCGCCTCCACCTACCGCGGCAAGGACCTCTGCCCCCGCGTCGCCGCGCACCTCGACGTCACCCCCTTCGCGGACTGCGTCGAGTTCACCGCCGCTGGGGACAGCTTCCATGTGAAGCGCCCGTGGCTCGCCGGCAAGGCCCTCGCGACCCTCGGGTCCACCGGTACCATCGTCGCGACGACCCGCCTGAATGTCTTCACGCCGGCGGACGGCGGTGCCCCCGCCGAAACCGCCGAGCACGCCATCACCGCCGAGCCGAAGGCCGTGGTCACTTCGATCGAAGCCAAAGCCGGCGCGAAACTGGACGTCAAAGAAGCGCCCGTCGTCGTCAGCGGCGGCCGCGGTCTCCAGGAGGCCGACAAGTTCCAGATCGTCGAGGACCTCGCGGCCGCCTTCGGCAACGCCGCCGTCGGTGCCTCGCGCGCCATCGTTGACCTCGGCTGGCGCCCCCACGGCGAGCAGGTCGGCCAGACAGGCAAGACCGTGTCGCCCCAGCTCTACATCGCGGTTGGCATCTCGGGCGCCATCCAGCACCTCGCTGGCATGCGCACCTCCGGCACGATCGTCGCGATCAACAAGGACGCCGACGCGCCGATCTTCAAGGTCGCCGACTACGGCATTGTCGGGGACGCCTTCGAGATCCTTCCGGCCTTGACCGAGGCCGTGAAGGCCATCAAAGCCCAAAGCTGATCCCGGGCGGCCCTCGGGCTGATCCAATCGAAAGGGGGGCCGTAGACTGTGACGCAGTCGACGGCCCCCCTTTCTTCACAGTGTCCCTCAGCTGAGTGGGCCCCTCCACTTTCGGCACCTGGCCCATGGCCCCCATGCACGACCCCAAGCTCATCGCCCTCGCAGAGCGCCTGCAGGAACTGCGCGACGAGAAGCGCTACCTCGAGGGTGAGATCGAGCGCGTCTCGACCGAACTTGGCGAAGCCCTCGACGCCGGCTTCAAGGGAGCCCTCGGCGACGTCACCGTTCGAGTCACAGCCCCCCGTCCCGGCCTCCGCATCACCAGAGCCGAAGACGTCCCCCGGGACCTCTGCTCGATCCAGCCGGACCGTAAGGTCATCCTCTCCCGCATCGCCGAGACCGGCGAGATCCCCCCAGGAGTGGAACCCACGATGGGCCGCCCGACCGTCTACACAAGCTCCGCCAGCTCCGCCAAGGAGTGATACGGATATGGGGTCGGTGGCTCGCTCCAGAACGCGCCCAAGCGACCCCCCGACCGCCTCTCCTCACCGCTCTTCCGTGGCAAGGACCTTGGTCACCAGGGCCAGCGTCTCAGGAAAGGGCATGGTGTGTAACAATGCCTCAGGCGTGAGCCATGCCCGGTCCCGGTCCTCCTCGGACTCCCCGAGGTCCGTGAGCTCCATGCGATAAAACGCGCACACGACGTCCTCTCCTTTGGCGCGATAGCTGACGTGGCCCACGAATTGAGGCGCTTCGCAGCGCGCTCCCGCCTCTTCGAGGACCTCCCGAATGGCGGCCTCTGGGGCTTCCTCGCCGGGCTCAATGTGGCCTTTGGGCAGCACCCATTGGTCGCCGTTAGGGGAGGTGGGGCGCACGACGAGGACCTCATGGGAATCGGCCCCCGTCTGACATGGCCGCAACACTATGCCGCCAGCATGGGTGAACGCAGGTGTATGCATGCCCGTGACGTTACCTTATGGGCGATGAGCGCATCCCCCCTTAGGCGTCTGCTCGGTCACGCGGCCCGCCACCGGGGCAGAGTGCGACTCGGCGCCCTCTACTCCGTCCTGAACAAGCTGTTCGACCTGGCGCCCCCGCTCCTGATCGGAGCCGCGGTCACGATCGTCGTGGAGGACGAGACGTCGTTCCTCGCGGGGCTCGGCTTCACGGATCGGCACGATCAGCTCTACGTCCTGGCGGGCATCACCGCGGTGATTTGGATCCTCGAAAGCGTCTTCGAGTACCTCCAAAAGATCGTCTGGCGCAACCTCGCCCAAACGGTCCAACACGAGCTGCGCCTCGATGCCTATGGCCATGTCCAGGGCCTGGAGATGGCGTTCTTCGAGGATGAGGACACGGGCGAACTCATGAGCGTCCTCAACGACGACGTGAACCAGCTCGAGCGCTTCCTCGACGGCGGCGCCAACAGCCTGATCCAGCTCGCGACCACCATCCTCGCCGTGGGCGGGATCTTCTTCTGGGTCTCCCCCTCCGTGGCCTGGGTCGCATGCCTGCCCATGCCCTTCATCATCTGGGGCTCCATCGTCTACCAGCGCAAGCTGCAGGAGCGGTACAAGACGGTCCGCCAGAGCGTCGGCGCGCTCAACGCGGACCTCGCCGGCAATCTCGGCGGCATCGCGACCATCAAGAGCTACGCGCGCGAAGCCGCGGAATCGGCGCGCATCGAGGGCCAGAGCGACCTCTACCGCGCCAGCAACGCACGCGCGATCACGCTCTCGAGCGCATTCTCGCCGCTGATCCGCATGTTCATCCTCGCGGGCTTCACGGCCACGCTGCTCATCGGCGGCAAGCTCGCCCTCGACGGCCAGCTCGAAGCGGGCGTGTTCAGCGTGCTGGTGTTCATGACCCAGCGGCTGCTTTGGCCCCTCACGGCCCTCGGCGAAACCTTGGATCTCTTCCAACGCGCCATGGCCAGCACGAAGCGCATCCTCGACCTCCTGGATCGCCCGTCCAAGATCACGGACGGACCCAAGTCCTTGGTCGAAGCGGATGTTGCGGGGCGCCTCAATGTGTCGGGCGTCACCTTCGGCTACCCCGGGCACGCGCCGCTTTTCGACAACCTCCAGATCGACTTTCCGGCGCGCCAGACGACCGCCATTGTGGGCGCCACCGGATCGGGGAAGTCATCCATCACCAAGCTCCTACTGCGGTTCTACGATCCGCACGGGGGCACCATTGAGATCGACGGCGTCGACATCCGAAGCTACCGCTTGCCGGACCTGCGCCGTTCCATGGGACTCGTCAGCCAAGACGTGTTCCTCTTCCACGGCACGATCGCCGAGAACATCGCCTACGCCCGGCCCGACGCCACGGACGCGGACATCCGCGAGGCGGCTGGCGCGGCGGAGCTCGACGAGTGGATCTCGTCGCTCCCCGACGGCTACGCGACCATCGTGGGCGAGCGCGGCCAGAAACTCTCCGGCGGCCAGCGCCAGCGAGTCTCCATCGCCCGCGCGGTGTTGAAGCTGTCTC
>CAJXRJ010000652.1 GCA_913058555.1 uncultured bacterium | reverse complement strand
AGACAGGTGGGGATCCTCGTCGGCGACATGCTCCTGTACCTGGCGGGCCGGGCCTTCGGTCGGCCCGCACTGAAGCGGCGTCCCATGACGTGGATGGTGTCGGAGGCTTCCGTGGAACGTGCCAGTCGTTGGTTCGAGCGCCGCGGCATCGCGGTGATCTTCCTCTCCCGCTTCACCCCAGGGCTCAGGCTCCCGACCTACGTGGCCGCCGGGGTCCTGCGCACGAGCTTCAAGGCTTTTGCGTTCTTCTTCGCCATCGCAGGTCTCCTCTGGACGCCGATCCTCGTCGGCATCGCCGCCCTCGCGGGAGAACGCCTTGCGGACGCCCTCGGAGGACTGGGACCGCGACAGCTCCCGTGGATTCTGGCGCTCATCGCGGTCCTCTTCGAGCTCTACCGCACCATCCCGCTGCTCTTCACCCACCGCGGCAGACGCGTCCTCAAGGGTCGCTGGCGCAAACGAACCTCCTGGGAGTTCTGGCCCCCATGGCTGACCTACCTTCCGGTCATCGGCTGGGTCCTTTGGCTGGCCATCAAGTACCGGGGCCTCACCAAGGTCACGGCCTGCAACCCCGCCATGCCGGCCGGTGGTTTCGTCGGTGAGTCCAAGGCAGAGATCTTCGAAGGTTTGGGCCCTGGGAATCCCGAGATCCCCGCCTTCGCGCTCCTGGAAGCCAGCGACGCACCGGAGGGGCGGGTCGCCGCCGTGCGCTCGTTCGTGGGGAATGGCCCAGGCTGGCCGTTGATCCTGAAGCCCAACGCCGGCCAACGCGGTTCAGGCGTCGCTCGACTCACCGATCTGGACGCCCTGGAGGCCCGTGCAAGGGATCTAGATCACGACGCCATCTTGCAGGCCTGCGTGGAGGGCCCGGAGTACGGCATCTTCTACGTGCGCGAACCCGGGGCGGCCCAGGGCCGCGTCTTCGCGGTCACGACCAAGGTTTTGCCCGAGGTTACGGGCGACGGCCAACGCACCGTCGAGGAGCTGGTGCTCGATGACGACCGGGCCTGCGCCCTCCTGGATACCTACCTGGAGGAGCTCGGCCCCCGGGCGGAGGAGGTCCCCGCCCCCGGCGAAACCGTGGCCCTGGTCAAGGTCGCCACGCACTCCCGCGGGGCCATCTTCCTCGAGGGGGAGCACCTGATCAGCCCTGCACTCGAGGCGGCGATCGAGCGCATCGCGGGCCGCTACGAGGGCTTTGACTTCGGACGATTCGACATCCGAGCCCCCTCCGAAGCCCATCTCATTCAGGGCCAGGACCTCGCTGTGCTCGAGCTCAACGGGGTCACTTCCGAGGCAACGAATATCTACGATCCGAAACATTCCGTCGTCCACGCGTACCGAGTGCTTTTTAAGCAGTGGGACCTCGCCTACGCCATTGGGGCCGCCAACGCGGCGGCCGGGGCTCCGACGACCTCGCTCTGGGGCATTCTGTGCGCCTGGCGCGCGTATCGGAGGGTTCAAAAGTCACACAGGGCCCACCCGGGCGCACAGGGGCCCGTCACCGGGCCGCCCACGGACCATTCCGCCGCCCCCTCCGCCACAAAGTCTCTTTAAAATTCCCCGACCCAAGCGGGATCTAATCGACGTCTAGGATCACACTAATAGGATCCCAACGTGGCCTTGATGTTTGGTGGTGAGCGGTTTCGGTATTCAGGCTCTCGAGATCGGTGCTGGCGCGGCACCCCCCTTCCCAAGAAATCCGAACCGTCTCCACCGCTTTGCCTAACAGCCAGCCACATCCTTCTTCGGGGTCGACCCCCACGGACTCCCCTAGGCCCATGACGTCGCTGCTCGAAGACCAGCATCTCGTACCGAGCCTCGACGCCAAGCTCGGTCCCTACCAAGTCCGCTTCGCGCGGACCGACGGCGACCTCGAAGCGGTCCGGCGCCTCAGGTATGCCGTGTTCAACGTCGAACTCGGCGAGGGCCTCAACGGGGCCCATGAAACAGGCATGGACGCCGACGCGTTCGATCGCCAGTGCCAGCACCTCATGGTGTTCGAACGGGAAACGGGTGGCGTCGTCGGCACCTACCGCATGCAGATTGCCAGTTCGGCGCGCCGCGGACACGGCTGGTACACCGCGGGCGAATTCGAACTGGGCGGCCTCCCCGAACATCTACTTGAAGAGGCAGCAGAGCTTGGGCGGGCGTGTGTCGCGCGCCCCCACCGGGACAAGACCGTTCTGTTCCTCCTCTGGCACGGACTGATCCAATACGCGGAGCACGTGGGCGTGCAGACCTATTTCGGATGCAGCTCCCTCACGGGGACCGATCCCGAGAAAGGCGTGGCCCTTTACGCTCAACTTCTTGAGGAAGGCCACGTGCACACCGAGCTGCATGCGCCCCCGCGCCTCGCCATGGCCTGTCCGCTTCTGGATTGGCCCGTTCGGAAGGGCGCCCCAAAGGCTGATACCGATGTGCCGAAGCTCTTCGCCACGTACCTGCGCCACGGGGCCAAGATCCTTGGCCCCCCCGCCATCGATAAGGAGTTCGGCACCATCGACTTCCTGACGTGGGTGGAGATCAAGGCCCGCCACAAGCGCATCTTCGGAACCCTCCGCGAGGCCTGAGGGCCCCGGCGCACCGGAGAGACGCGATCCCCTGCGGAGCGCCAGTCGCCCCCGTCACCAGTGGTCCGGTTATCAGTCGTCCCCATCATCTGGCTCGTCACCTTCTTGATCGGGACCCTCTTCGGTCTCCGATTCGGATTCCCGAACCACCTTCGGCAGCACACGGTCCGCGGGACGGCCGTGGTCCCGGAAGACGGTGAGCCAGTGCTCCAGCGGACCATCGTCGATGGCGCCAGGTCCGCTCCAGGGCCGAGTCGCCCGGGCGATGCCGAAGCCGTCCACGAACATCAGCCACCGACGACCGTCGTCAATGGGTGAAATCTCACCGGCGTCGACGGAGTGCATCACGACCCGGGGGGCCGGCTGCCCTTCAACCCGGAAGCCCTCGAGCTCCTTGAGCAAAGCCCCTGCGTCCAAATCCTTCCCGAAGCGCTTCGGCAGCGCGATGACGAGGGGCTGCACCACTTCGTTTCGAGCCTGGCGTTGCAGAAGCTGCCTCGCGGCCCGGCGGGTTCGCCCAATCGCGGCCTCCACCGTGGCTTTCTTGCCCTTCTCTGGATCGGCCTTCGCATAGGCGGGCACCCACAGCAGGAGCATGCCGTTCGACGGGGGCGTTTCACGACCCGGCAATCGGATCGTCACGTTCTCCAACTGCTCGAACGTCGGCCCATCCCCAAGGTCCATGTCGAGCACCCCCGCCCGGTCGCCATCCTCCCGGCGCACGATGGGCGGAGCCACACGCACGGCGCCCCGCAAGGTGCCAAAGCCCACGTAGCCTTCGATCGGCGACCCGTCGACGACGTGGTAGGACCCGGCGTACTGGTCGGCAATCCACGCGCTCACTCGCGCGCCGTCCACGACCAACTCAAGGGTCACGGCCGTCGATGGCGCCGGTAGGGTGATCGCCCCACCCCGGGCGCTCCCAGGCAGGCCGCCGTCACGGGTACGCATGCCGTCGAAGCGCCACGACACCTTCTCGAACTTCGGCTCCTCGTCCTCCTTGCCGATGGAATACAGGTAGCTGCCCGCTCGAATCTGTAGCCGAATGTTGCGGTCGCGGGTCTGCCAACCGATGACGGCGAGGGCAGTGTTGAAGCCGGTCGTAAACCGAATCTGGGTCTTGATGCGATACTGCCCAGGCAACATCCAACGGTCCGACCGCACAAAGGACTTGCCGCCGCCCGAGCGATCGATACGTCCCGATCCAGCCCGCGGCTTCCTGCGGCCGAGGTGGAGGCCGCCATCCGTGTCCACGTAGAAGAGCTCCTTGGGTCGCCGCTCGTCCACCCGGGTCAGCGACTCGTCCTTCCACCCGACGATCTCCTCAAACGCGTGTGGCGGAGCCTCGAGGTCGGCTGGGAGCTTTACCATTCCCTCGGGGAGTTCTGGTGGTTCTGTCCCGGCGAAACGACTGACACGGCGCGCCTCCCGCACGGCGCGGGCGGCGGCCCCTTGGGCCCCCAAATTCCGCAGTGCGCCCGCAGCCTGCAGTTCCAAGTTCACGAGTTCCGTCAACCCGGAGATCCGCGTGGGGAAGGGCTCCCCAGACGCTCCGAGGAAGTCGCCCCCGAGCGCGCCAAAGGGGTCGCCGTTCAGCTCCGACAGAACCGCAAAGAGCGCTTCCTCCGCCGGCTTGGCCTTCGACCCCTTGACCGCGAGCAAATCCGAGAGTCCCCACGCCGTGCGGGCGTCGTAGCCATCCACGGCCCGGGCCCAAACGTATGCGA
>CAJXRJ010000651.1 GCA_913058555.1 uncultured bacterium | reverse complement strand
CGTTTGAACGATCCGGGGCGGCTGGGAGCGCGAGGATGTGGCATGGTTCGAGGGAACTTCGACTTCCCTGAAGGGAGATGGGCGTTTGGCCCGTCCTGTCGTCGGAGCCACACGATGACCTCACCCGACGACACCCTCCGCCACGATCTGAGCTCGTTAGAACCGAGCGAGTGGCGGCGATCCACGCGCGCCTTGCAGGGCATCGCGAAGTCGATCGTTGGGGACGCGGCTCAATCAGAGGACATCGTCCAGGGGGCATGGGTGCGTGCCCTTGAGCGCCGTGACGATCGGCCGGGGCAGGGGTGGCTGCGCCGATTGGTCAGGCACCGGGCGATCGACGTGCGGCGGCAGGGGCGCACGCGGCCTGCGCACGTGGAGCTGCTCGATACGGTGGCGAGCGACCAGGCTTCGGCCGACGCGATCGCATCTCGGATCGAAACGCAGAGGCTCCTGCTGGACGCCGTCGAGGCATTGGATACGCCGTATCGCGTCACGATCTACCTGCGCTACTTCGAGGGCCTCCCCGTGCGTGAGGTCGCGGCGCGGATGGGCGTCCCGCCGAAGACCGTCGAGACGCGCCAGGCGCGTGCGGTCGCGGTGCTCAGGGAAAGGCTCGGGCCTGCCCTCCGTGATCCGGGAACGGGCCGCTGGGCTCCAGCGCTTGTCGCCTTCTATGACCCTTCCTCGCTCCTCAGCCCCGCTCTTGCCGTACCTCTTGCCGCGCCTCTCGCTGGGCTTCCTGCTGGCTCTCTTGCTGGCTCTCTTGCTGGGCCGGTCGCCGCGCCCCTAGTCCGGCTCCCAGTGACTCAGCTCATCGCCCTCCTTGTGGGTGTCACCATGAAGAAGTTCGCACTCGCCACCTTGGCTCTCATCCTCCTCGTGACCGGCTGGATGGCCATTGACCAGCTTCGGGCGACCCCGGACGCCACGACGGATGGTGTCGTCGGCGCGGACGTGGGGGTCGAAGCAGCGGCTCCGGATGTTCTCCCCGTGCCCGTGGACGGTGGACCGGAGAGGGCGTTGGTGCCGGACCCCGTAGAACCAGCGTTGGCCGCCGCGCCGGCCACTGGCCTGCTCCAGGGCAGCGGCGCTTTGCGAGTCACCGTCCGTTGGTCGGACGGAGAGCCGGCGGAGGGGGTGGGGCTCGTCGTGCTCACGCCGTGGCGCGGTCCGACGGGCGTCCGTCAACACATCAGGGAAGTCACCGACGCCGACGGGGTAGCGTTCTTCGCGGAGGTCCCGCCGGGCGAGTTCCTCGTGCGGAACGACCGCGGTTCCGGTATGGAGAAAGATGATCTTGCCGTGGAGATCTCGTCGGGCGAGACGACCGAGGCGGCGGTGGCCATCGCGGATGGGCTCGAGGTCACCGGTGTGGTTCGTGACTCAAATGGCGCGCCGATCTCCGGCGCGGGGATCTGGCTCACGTCGAGGACAGGCGGGTGGACGGCTGGGGCGATCGTGACCTCCACCGACTCCGGAGGACGCTTCGCCCTGCGCGACCTCCCGCCGGGCCCGTCACACCTGCCTTCGCTGGGAGCCCTCGCAGCCGGTTACCTCCCGAGTTCCCTCGTTGACCTCGACATGGTCGACAAGAGCGTGACGCCGGTTCCAGTCGAGCTGGTCGTGAGGCGGGGCGGCGGCGCGATCGAGGGCCGCGTGACGGGCGAGGACGGGGAGCCGATCGAGGGCGCCGTCGTGGTGATCGGCGACACTGATGGGACGCAGGAGATGCGGTTCAATGGGACCATCGAAGAGAGGTGGTCCGCCCGCTACGCGACGACCGACGCGGCGGGCCACTACCGGATCGACGCCCTCGTCACCGGGACGAGGCCCCTGCGGGCTCGACGCCTGGGCCTCGCGCAGTGGGGCAGTGAGGTCACGATCGGCACGGGCGAAACAACGCGCAAGGACATCGTCCTGCGGCCTGGCGGGGAGGTCCATGGGGTCGTGACGGACGCGAACGGTGCGCCAGTCGCTGGCGCCAGGGTCCAGGCGTTCGATCTGCGGATCTCCGAAGCATTCCTCCAGAACGGGCAGGTCGACTACGACGGCGCGTTCGCCCAAGACGTGGCGCTTACCGCAGAGGACGGGACCTATCGCCTTGGCAACCTGCCGCGGAAGCAGATGTTCCTGTACGCCATGGAACCACGCACCGCCGAGCGTGGTCGGGGCATGCTCATGCAGTACACGAAGACGGAGCTCGATCTGAGCGAGAAGGAAGAGGCTCGATGGGATCCGGTCCTCAGTGACGGCCGCGTCATCTCCGGTCGTGCCCTCTACCGGGATGGCAAACCGATCGAGAATGTCTTTGTCAGCGTGACCCATCTGGATCCCAGCGCACCTGACCATCGCTCGATGTACACAGAAGACGGAGACTTCAAGTTCATCCAGCTCACCGGCGAGTCCTACAGCGCCTCTGTGCAGATCTGGGAACTGCCAAAGGGCAAGGCCGCCCCGCGACTGGACGGGGTCATTCCGGGTGGCAATCCGATCGAGCTTGTGGCCGACTTCGACGCCCCGGTCGAGAGCGTAGAGGGTACCGTCCGCGTGCGCTTCGTCGACACGGGACATCGAACAGGCGGTGCGTCCGCTGTCTCGGTGTCGCTGGAGAGCCTCGACCAATACTCGTGGCGGATCGGAGAACTGGAGGACGATGTTTGGGAGTTCAGCTTGGACTCCCCTGGCAGCTATCGGGCGATCGCCATGCTCGGCGAACGCCTCATCGCGGTGGGCGAGCCGTTCGAGTTCACGGCTGGGGCGAATGTCGACCTCGGGACCCTTGCTTCGGGACCCGGGGGCGCGCTCGTCCTACGATTGGAGCGCTCGGAGGAGCGCCCGCCCGAAGACGCGCGGCTGTACGTGCGACACGACTCGTACCGGCACGGGGAGAATCTCGAGCTTGGTAACAGCTCGACCCTTCGGCTTGAGAGCATGGAGCCGGGAACGGGCAGCATTACGCTGCTGGGCAAGAACCTGATGCGCATTGAGCTCCCTTATGAGATACGAGCGGGGGAAGAAACCGTGCTGGATGTCGCCATCGAGGCCGGCGTCGGCGTGCCCTACCACATCGAGCTTCCTGCCTTTCAGGCCGCCATGGCGGTCACCACGCGCTTCATCGACATTGCCGACGGCTCCGTCGTGCACGAGAGGACGGTGGCCGACGGGCGCGACTATCGCAATCCGATCGACTTCACGATCCAGCTCGCGCCCGGTGACTACCGACTCGAAGTGGAACTCGGTGACGGCCGGAGCGAGAACACAACGTTCCACGTGCCTTCGCTCGATCCGGAAGAGGCACCGCGTCCGGCGCTCACGGTGAAGTGACGAGCGGCGACCGGTGCCGCTCGTGGTCATCCTGCCCCCCTTGGGGCTGTGGGTTCTCCAGGGTTCGAGCGGAACGGGTAGAGTCAGGGTCACGCGATTGCGCGACGCGAGGATGAGAAGTCACCGAACGATGAGGACCTGGCATGGGGGCTGAGAATGTGCTCCGGAGCGCGGCACTGCTGCTTGTCCCCCTCCTCGCTATAGGCTGCCGAAGCCCGTCGACGGTCGCCGAGGGGCCGCTTGGATATGCCTACCTGGAGCGGGGCTCCGGCGTGCAAATGGTCGGTGATGGGGGCCCACGGATCGCGCCCGGAACGGAAGCAGCAGAGACCTTCACTTGGGGTCACGACGGAGGTGGATTCGTGATCACCGAAGGAGGGGTGATGGAACGTATCGACGCGACGGGGGGGCGGTCGTCGCTCCTGAGCGGCTATCTATCGCTGCGCTTCCCAGACGTGCATCCACTTGATGGCAGGGTGGTGGTGGCGGCGACGCAGGCATCGACGACCAAAGGGCCATGGCGGATCCTGCTCCTGTCACCGGAGGGTGGTCCGCCAGAGGACCTGGGCCTTGGCTATGATCCCTGTTTTGTTGGCTCAGGTGACGCCATCCTGTTCGAGGACTACGGCGCCGACGGGAGCGCGATTTACCTGAAGGACCTCGGGACCGGCGTGCGCCGTCGACTCGCAGCCGGTTACACACCCTCGGCCTCGGTCGACGGCCACATCGCCTATTACTCCTCGGCGGGGCAGCTCTGGCAGCTGCGGCTCGACTCGCCATCGGCTCTCCCAACGGCCGTTGCGCCCAGTGGCAACTATGACCGCTTTGCTAGCCCGTCAGCGGACGGAAGCCGGTTGCTGTTCTTTCGCCAGAGCGGCGACACCAACCTGCTCATCGAGCGCGATTTGGGGACAGGCAACGAACGGACACTCGTTTCAGGCTGTCTCTTATACACATCTCCGAGCCCACGAGACTAGGCAT
>CAJXRJ010000650.1 GCA_913058555.1 uncultured bacterium | reverse complement strand
GGGCGGGGTCTGCGGCGGGTGTTGCTGGGGATCAGCATCGCGGGCAACCTCGCGCTCCTCGCGGTCTTCAAGTACCGCAGTGACGCGGTCTTGGCCCTCGGCATCTCGTTCTACACGTTCCAGAGCCTCTCGTATTCGATCGACGTGTTCCGCAGGCGTCAGACGCCCTGCAAGGACCCCGTGGCATTCGCGCTCTTTGTTGCCTTCTTCCCACAGCTGATCGCGGGTCCGATCGAGCGCGCCGGGCGACTCATGCCGCAGCTGGCGGCCCTCGATGTGCCGTCCAGGATGGACTTCTCCATGGGCGTGCGGCTGATTCTCTGGGGCCTTTGGAAGAAGCTCTGCCTCAGCGATAGGCTGCGACCAGGGCTCATGGCCCAGCTCTACGAGCCCGCCGGCATGGACCCCCTCGCCATGGCGATGATGGCCGTGGGATTGAACCTCGTGCTCTACCTCGACTTCAGCGGCTACACCGACATCGCCCGGGGGAGTGCACGGCTCTTTGGGGTGAAGCTCTCGAAGAACTTCGCGAGGCCGTATCTCGCCACGAGCGTCGGGGACTTCACGCGGCGTTGGCACGTGACGCTCATCGATTGGATCACCGACTACGTCTGGGCGCCGCTACTGAAGGGCCGCCCCAAAGCCCTGCGCCTCGCGGGGGTCAACGTACTGGTGATCATGATCTTTGCCCTGTGGCACGACCTGCGCTGGGGCTATGCCATTGCGAGCGTCTTCGTCGGCCTGGCGATCACCCGCGAACAGCTCGCGCGCGTGAAACGCCTGAAGTCGGGCAAAGGGCGGGCGAAGCCCGGCAAGGTGCGGGTCTTCGCCGCGTGGCTTTCGACCATTCTCATCTGGGGCGCTTTCACAACAACGCTCTTCATGCCGGCGCTGGGGGGGATCCGCGCCCTTGTCACCGAGTTCTTCCGCTTCCATCCGGTCGGAATGGACACCCTTCGCACCCTCTCGCTGGCCCTGCCCCTGGTCGCGTTCGGCTTCGCCGTGCACGCGCTCGGCAAGTTCCGCGACCTCGAAGCGGATTGGGACCAGCTGCCCGCCTTCCTCCGGCCGCTGATTCTCGTGGCGGCCGCTCTGCTCATTGCGCGCTTTCAGGCGGCGGGCACCCAGGACTTCGTTTACTTCCGATTCTGATGGGTAGCGAAGCAAAGACGAGTGGCCGAGGGGGAATGTGCCGGGCGGCCCGCGCCCGGTGGGTCGCGATCGCCGTGCTCGGGGCGCTGGCGGCTTTGGAGGTGGGGCTGCGCGTGGGTGGCTACCGGCCGCGGTTGAGCGCCGTGCCCGACGAGCACTTCGGGTGGGTGCTCTTGCCGAACCAGCGCACGGTGCAGGATGGCCGGGACGTGGTCACCAACGCCCAGGGGTTCTACGGGGAGGACGTGCCGCGGCCCGCGGACCAGCGCGATGGCGCCCTGGTGGCGGTGCTCGGCAGCTCATTCACGGTCGGGCCAGGGGTCTCGATGTCGGAGGGCTGGCCTGCGATGTTGGAGGCGCGCCTCAACGGCTCGGTGGGTCCCCGCCTCAGGGTCGCCAACTTCGCCGTGAGCGGCTACGGCTCCCAACAGATGCGCCGTGTGTACGACGCTCACATAGCCGCTTTGAAGCCGGAGGTGCTCGTCGTGGAGATCAACAGCGGCGCGCCGGTGCCGAGCTTCCTTCCTGCGGACCCCAACAGCCGTTTGCACAAGTGGCTCGTGCGCAGCGCCGTGTACGACGCCTGGACCCAGTTTGTGACCCGCGATCGCGGCGCCCGCATGGCGCCTGCGACTGAGGGCCCCGAACTCGCCGATCAAGAGCGCCTTCAGGCGCTGTACCGCGACCCCCTCGGGGAGGCCCATCGGGACAGCTGGCGCAGCGTCGAGGCGGACCTCATGCACATGGCACAGGTCCAGCGTGGGCACGGCGGCAGGCTGGTCGTTCTCGCGGCGCCCATGCTCGACCACTGGCTGGGGGAACCGCCGGCGCGCCCCGCGACCATCCTCGCGGGATTCGACGCGATGACCGGGGAAGCGGCGCCGCCCTTGGTGGATGTCTTCGACGACTGGACGCCTTCGATCGAGAGCTGGCTCGCCTCCTGCGAGCGCATGGGCTTCACCCGGGAGAGCGTCTGGTCCGCGATCCGCTCAGGGGCCTTCGAAGAGCTTTGGTCGGCCAACGCCCCACCCTATCTCGTCACCGATCCCATGCACTGGAGCGCGGAAGGACACCGGCTCGTGGCGGAGGCCTTGGGCGAAGCGATCGAACTATTGGTGGATTGAATCTGCGGCGGCCCCCCCGGTGCGGTACACGAGCACGCGAAAGGTCAATGACTGACGCTTCCTCCAACCAACCAGGCGCCCGTGAAACTAGGCATTCTCTCCTGCAGCCCGAACTCGTATAGCACGAGTCGGCTCGTCGAGGCCGCGAAGCAGCGCGGCCACCACGTCCGCGTGCTCAATACGCAGAAGTTCGCGATCGACCTCGAGGCGGGCACCCCCGACCTCTACTACCGGGTCAAGCAGCTCAGCCACTACGACGCTGTGCTCCCGCGTATCGGCTCGTCGATCACTTACTTCGGCACCGCCGTGGTCCGCCAGTTCGAGCAGATGGACGTGTTCTGCGCCAACTCCTCCACGGGCATCTCGAACTCGCGGGACAAGCTGCGCAGCCTGCAGATCCTCAGCCGCCATGAGATCGGGATCCCAAAGACGGCCTTCGTCCGCGACAAGCAGGACGTTTTGCCCGCGATCGAGCGCGTGGGTGGCGCGCCGGTGGTGATCAAGTTGATCGAAGGACCTCAGGGGATCGGGGTGCTCCTCGCCGACACGGTCAGCGCAGCCGAGGGCATCATCGAGTTGCTCCAGAGCCAGAAGCAGAACGTCCTGGTTCAGAAGTTCGTTGCAGAGAGCAAGGGCAAGGACATCCGGGCCATCGTGGTCGGTGACCAGGTCGTGGCGGCAATGCGCCGGGTCGCCCAGGGACAGGAGTTCCGGAGCAACGTGCACCGGGGCGGCAAGACCGAGGCTGTCGAGCTCGATGACGTCTACAAGGAGACCGCGGTACGCGCCTCCCAGATGACAGGGCTGAAGATCTCCGGCGTCGACATGCTCGAGGGCAAAGATGGCCCCCAGATCATGGAGGTCAACTCGTCCCCCGGCCTGGAGGGGATCGAGACCTGCACGCAGCTTGACGTCGCGGGTGCGATGATCGATTACATCGCCGCCCAGGTGGAGTTCGCGGAGATCGACGTGCGTCAGCGCCTGACCGTCAGCCGCGGCTACGACGTGGCGGAGATCCAGGTGCCCGAAGGGTCGCAGTTCGTGGGCAAGGGGATCGGGGACTCGGGGATCCGCGAGCTCGATATCAACGTGCTCACGCTCTACCGGGGCAAGACGGTGATTCCCAATCCCAAGTCGTCGCGCCTCCTGGAGGCAGGCGATCGTCTGCTCTGCTACGGCAAGCGCGAGTCCATGCGAGGCATGGTGCCCAAGAAGACGCGCAAGCGCCGTCAGCCGAAGATGCAGCCACTTCCCGAGCGTGAGCCGCCGCCGACGGAAGACTAGAGCTGCGAAGCGCGATACGAATCGTTCACTTGCGGGAGGAGAGCTGGGCAATGAAAAGCGCCCAGCTCTCCTTTCCCAGGTGGGTCCAGTCTTGCCGCTACCCATTGGCTCGCTCGCAGGGCCACCAACCGCGCTGACGACGGGATCAGCGTGCCATGAGCAGCGCTGAGACCTTCGCCGCAGGACTCTCGGCGCGCAGTTCGGCTTGCATCTGGCTTGCCGCGGTTCTGTACAGCGGGTCCGCGTCCATGAGGTCGAGGGCTCGAAGTAGAGAGCGAGCCGTTCCCTTCGTCCGTACGCCTGCGCCCGCTGCGACCACCCGCGCCGCGTTGTCGAACTGGTCGTAGTCGTGGGGCCAGACGACCATGGGGAGGCCGTGGGCAAGGCAGGCGTAGACGATGCCCGCGCCGCCGTGTACGAGGGCGCAGCGGTAGCCGTTGAGGTCGTCGTAGGGGATGTAGTCGTGCACGTGCAGGTTGCCGTGGACCTCGACTCCTGTTCCGCCGCTTTGGCCGCGGCTGAAATGGAAGGTCCAATCGGGCCGCTGGCGTGCGAGATCACGGACGACTTCCAGAGCCCGCGACTTCGCCCACTCGAGGTGGGTCCCCAGGGTGACGAGCACGTGGGCTCCGCGGTCATCCAATGCGGCGGGGGTCCCGCCCTTGAGGGGACTCTCGAAGACGGGTCCGATGAACCTCATCGCCTGTCTCTTATACACATCTCCGAGCCCACGAGACTAGGCATGATCTC
>CAJXRJ010000649.1 GCA_913058555.1 uncultured bacterium | reverse complement strand
CGAGATCATGCCTAGTCTCGTGGGCTCGGAGATGTGTATAAGAGACAGCCCCCATCCAGTCCCCCAAGCGCGAACTCCCCTCTGAGAACTTCGCAGACCGCGGCGGCCCGATCGACACGGATTCGTGGCGCTACTACGAGACCTTCACTGGCACCCTCCAGGGGCTCGACGACCTCGAGGGCGCCCGCGTGAGCCTCTCCCGATTCGGCGAAGCGTTCCAGATCGGACCGGGTGCCTCGGGCAAGAACCACGACTTCGGCGCCGCTGCATGGCTCGAGGTCACCCTCGACGCGCAGCCCACCACGGGCATCGCTCTCCCGGGTCAGCTCGGCCGCGGCGACATCAATATCACGCTGATGTCCGGCTGTGACGATTGCGCGGTCGGCGCGCCCGCGGACCCCGAAGTGTCCAACCTCTCCGGCAACGCCGCGTTCTACCTCGCGGGCCTCGAGGGCACCTGGTTTGACTTCGAGGACGCCGCGGACTTCATCGAGCGCGGCGATGGCACCGCCCTGCTCGCCGGCACCCTCGTGGGCCGCGAAGGCTCCGACAATCGCTGGGAAGTGGAACTCGAATTCCGCGACCGCTTCGACCCGATCCTCGGGGACCCGATCCCCGCGGACAGCCCCAAGCGCGACCTCATCGCGGATCGCTTCATGGACGCCGGTGGCCCCGTCGACTTCGGTCGCTGGCGCTACTACGCGGAGACGAACGGCGAGCTCCGCGGCCTCGGCCAACATGAGGGCGCGGTGGTCCGGCTCTGGCGCATGGGCCCCTCCTTCCAGGTAGGCCACGGCGCGAGCGGCCGCAACGAGAACTATGGAGCCTCCGGCTGGCTGCACACCGAGGTGCTCTCCCAGCCGACCCAAGGTCCTTCCATCAACGTCTCCAGCGGCGATTTCAACGTCGACCTCGGAAGGGGCTGCAACCTGTGCGCAGAGCCTGCGATGCTCGGCGACGGCGTGATCGACACCGAAGGCGACTTCGCGTTTTTCCTGCCCGGTATCGGAACCGACTTCATCTTCGATGGCACCGCGCCCTTCGACGAGTTCCCGGACGGCACCGCCCGCATGACGGGTGAGATCTACCGCCCGGACTTCCCAGGCCAACGATTCCAGTTCGAGGTCAACTTCGAGAGCCACAAGGCCCCCGGGATGTTCGGCTACCCGCCGCCGTACAGCCCCAAGCTCCAGCTCCCGACGGACTTCTACACCGAGAACGGCGGCGACGTCGATCACTCCGACTGGACCTACTACGAGGCCTTCGAGGGCCACCTGATCGGGCTCGGCGACTTCGCCGGTGGCGAACTGCGCTTCACCCGCCTGGGCGAGGCCTTCCAGATCGGCATGGGCGCGAGCGGCAAGAGCGCCGAGTTTGGCGCCTCAGGCTGGCTCGACCTGCAGATCATCAGCCACCCCGACCAGGGGGATGAGTTCACCCTGGCCGAGAACTCCCACGGCGATATCAACATCACCCTCAGGGACGGCTGTAGATAGCCCGCCCCTGGGAAACGATGAGCCCCTCCTGGCCCGGCGATGCCCCCATCGCCGGGCCAGCTCTTTTTGGGGCCGCCCTCGGCCCGTGAGTCGTACGATTCGGCCGAAACGTCGCAACGACCTCATTCACGGCTCGATGATCCCAGGCGGGAACTTCCTCGTCCTGCCGACCGACTTTGCCGAGAATGGGGACGCCGGGCTCTGCCGCCCCGCTTCGTCACTGCTGCCTGATACTCCGAGACGATTCGCTCGCCCAGCCCATCTTTGGGCCGCGAACGGCTGTCTTGGGTCCCCCACCGAGTTCACCTCGGGGGATTCACTGCCCCGTCCCCGGGAGCCTTGCCATGTATACACAAGACAATCGCCGCCTCCTTTTGAAGACGCCCTTTGGGGGCGACACCCTGCTCCTGCGGGGCATGACGGGCCGGGAAGAGATGTCGAGTCTCTACGAGTTCGAGCTGGACATGGCCTCCGCCGAGGGCGGGCTCTCTGCCCAGGAAATCGTGGGCAAGGAAGTCACCTTCACCGTCCAGGATGAAGACGTCGGGCCGCGGGCCTTCGGTGGCTTTGTCTGCCGCTTCAGCGCCGGCCCCCTCGACGAACACGGCCTCCGCGAATACCGCGCGACCGTCGTGCCGAAGCTCTGGTTCCTCACCAAGCGGACCAACTGCCGGATCTACCAGCAGATGACCGCCATGGAGATCATCGAGTCGGTCCTGGGCGACGCGGGAGTCACCGACTACAGCACGGCGCGCGTCAGCGGCTCCTACGCCACGCGCGAGTATTGCGTGCAGTACGGCGAGACCGATTTCGAGTTCATCTCGCGCCTCATGGAAGAGGAGGGCGTGTTTTACTTCTTCCGCTTCGATGATGAAGGCGCCCACGAACTCGTCATGGCCGACGACGTGGCGGTCTACGAGGCCTGCGACCCGGATCAATTGCCCTACTTCCGCGGCAGCTTCGAGGGCCACCACGTCACGAACTGGGAGCACGTCTACGAGTTCATCTCCGGGGCCTTCGCCCACACGGACTACAACTTCACCACGCCCCAGGTGAGCCTGCTCAAGTCCACGAATACGGTCGTGGACCTCGCAGGCGTCGCCTCCCACGAGCGCTACGAGTACCCCGGCATCCACGAAACCGGCGCCTTCGGGGAATCCAAGGCCCGGGTGCGCATGGAGGCCGAAGAGGCCCGCTTCGACATCGTCGAGGGGGCGAGCACCTGCCCGGCCCTCCGGGTCGGCGGCACCTTCAAGCTCTCCACCGAGTTTGGCCTCGACGCAGAACAAGGCAACCCGGTCGTCATTCAACGGCTCTTCCACAGCGCCCAAGAAGACAGCTACCAACAGGGCGGCGGGAGCTCGATGTACAGCAACACCTTCCGGTGCCTGCCGAGCTCGGTCGTCTACCGCGCCCCGCGCCGGGCACCGAAAGCCGTCATCCGCGGGCCGCAGACCGCCGTCGTCGTGGGCCCCTCCGGCGAGGAGATCTACACGGACGAGCACGGCCGCATCAAGGTCCAGTTCCACTGGGACCGCCAGGGTCAAAAGGACGAGAGCAGCTCGTGCTGGATCCGCGTCGCCCAGATCTGGGCCGGCAAGAACTGGGGCGCCCAGTACATCCCGCGCATCGGCCAGGAAGTCGTCGTGGAGTTCCTCGAGGGCGACCCCGATCGCCCCCTCGTGACGGGCGGCGTCTACAACGCGGACCTGCCCCCCACCTACGATCTCCCCGCCAACAAGACCCAGAGCGGCATCAAGTCGCGCTCCTCCAAAGAAGGCACGCCGGACAACTTCAACGAGATCCGGTTCGAGGACAAGAAAGGCTCGGAAGAGCTCTACATCCACGCCGAGAAGGACCGCACGGAGATCGTGGAGAACAACCACAAGCTCACCGTCGGGAACAACCAGTCCATCGAGGTCGGCAACGACCGTAAAGAACAGATCGACCACGACCGGTCCCTCTCCGTCGGCAACGACAAGTCGGAGTCGGTGGGCAACAATAAGAAGGTCACGATCGGCAAAAACCACGACGAGAACGTGGGAGAGAACATGACCCTCGGGGTCAACAGCAACCGGACGATGTCCGTGGGCAAGAACCTCGACGAGACCATCGGGGACTCGATGTCCCTGACGATCGCAAAGGACCGCGAGGTGACGATCGGCAAGGACGAGACCACCGAGATCGCCAAGGACCACAAGCTCACGATCGGCGGTGATAGCGATGTCGCGATTGCGAAGAACCACACGATCGACGCCAAGAAGATCCAGATCTCAGCGGCGGACGAGCTCTCCATCAAAGTGGGCAAGGCCAAGCTAGTGATGAAGAAGAACGGCGACATCACGATCAACGGCAAGAAGCTGACGCTCAAGGGCTCTGGCGACATCGTGCTCAAGGGCTCGAAGATCGCTCAGAATTAGCTGCGCAGCAGCTAATTCTGAGCGACGCTCCATCCGCGTCAGCGGATGGGCCACAAAAGAAAGCAGTCGCTCCGAACCCAGCCCCCACCAACACACCGAGCCGTTCTCCGAGCCAACCAGCCACTCATGCGAACCCTCCAATCCAACGGGACCCGCGCCGCCGCCACCACCGCTCCGCCCCTCATCCTCGGCACCGTCACCGGCGCCACGGACGAAGGCCACCCCCTCGTTCGCCCCGACGGCTCCGATGCCGCTGAGCCCTGCGAAACCGTCTGGCTCCCCGTCCCCCTCTCCTGGGAGCACTGCACCGGCCTGCGCGTCGCCTGCCAGCCCCTGGCCAAGGGCGGCCTGCTCGTCACTGCCCTCATGGAAGCCCCGCCCGCCCGAGGCATCAT
>CAJXRJ010000648.1 GCA_913058555.1 uncultured bacterium | reverse complement strand
TATAAGAGACAGCGGCAACCGATCCCCCGCCTGCACCCGCCCCGCCGCCACCGCAAACCGAACCTGGTCTGCGAGCTGCTCACTGGGGGTCACCGGGGACCGAGGATCGATTTCGAACTGCACACGTGTCCTATCGCGCTAGGACACTCACCCACTGAAGCCAAAATTGAGATTGGCGCAGGCCGGCTTGCGGCCCCCAACGGCAAACACGACACCCCAGCGGCGGGACGTCCCCAAGCCCAATGGCCGCTGGGCAGATGGACGCCGATGAAGCTACGCAGTGTGGAACAGACAACGCGGCCAGACTACGCATTGACCTTCGACGCCATGCAGCGCGATGCTGGCGCGTGGGCCTGTGAGGATCCAACGTGAGGATCCAAATCTCGATCACGCACCGAAGGCCCGCGATTCAGGTCGCGGACCCGCTGTACACCGGAACCGCGAAGCAGCACCCGGATGTCAGCCACGCTCAGTCCAATGAAGGCGATCACATTCACTCGCTACGGTACGCCGGACGTGCTCGAGCTGAGCGACGTGCCGGTGCCCCAACCGGCCGCCGGGGAGCTGCTCATCCGTGTTCACGCATCGTCCGTGAATTCGTGGGACTGGGAGTTCTTGTCCGGCACTCCCTTCGTCAACCGACTGATGTTCGGATGGCGGCGGCCGAGGCCGAGCAAACGAATTCTCGGTGCCGACATTGCAGGGGTCGTCGAGGCCACCGGCCCAGACGTCACGCGCTTCCGGCCGGGTGACGAGGTGTTCGGCGACCTTTGGGATCGCTGGGGTGGTTTTGCTGAGTACGCATGCACCAGCGAGAACTCGGTGGAACGCAAACCCGCCACCGCCACCTTCGAACAGGCGGCCGCGATCCCCCAGGCGGGCGTGCTTGCGCTGCAAGGACTGCGCAAGGGCGGACCGATAGAGCCTGGCGAGGCGGTCCTGGTCAACGGGGCGGGCGGCGGGGTCGGCACGTTGGCGATCCAGATCGCGAAGAATGCGGGGGCCGAGGTAACGGGCGTCGACTCGGCCCACAAGCTGGACGTCATTCGCTCGGTCGGGGCGGACCACGCACTCGACTACGCCCTGGTGGACTTCACAAAGACAGGGAAGCACTACGACCTAATCGTCGACTGCCAGAATCGCCGTTCCATGCTCGTCAATCGACGCACACTCCGCCCTGGCGGGACCTACGCGATGGTCGGCGGGTCCATGGGCCCGGTCTACCAGCTCTGGCTCCTCGACTTCGCCGCGAAGTTCACGCGCGAGACTCGCCGGCTCCGCCTGGTCTCTGAGGGACCGAACAAAGGATTGGCAGATCTAGGAGCGCTCTTTGACGCCGGAGTCCTATCGCCCGTGATCGACAGCACGTATCCCCTGGAGGCGGTACCCGAAGCCATGCGCCGATTCGGAGAGAATCTGCACGCCGGCAAAATCGCGATCTCCATCGGTGCTTGAGATGAGAGCCGTCGTGAATCGCCGGTACGGATCACCCGACATCCGCGAGGTCCCGGCACCACAGCCAGGACCGGACGAGATCCAAATCCGGGTTCACGCGACCACGGTCAGCCGGACAGATGCGTGTGCTCTGCGGGCGCATCCGTTCTTCATGAGGTTGGCCCTGGGACTGATGCGCCCAAAGCGAGTCATCCTCGGTCTCGACTTCGCGGGTGTGGTCGAGACCACCGGCAGTCGCGTCGAAGCCTTCGCAGCCGGCGACCGCGTCTTCGGGGTGACGCCCGACGGCAACGGAGCCCATGCGGAGTACCTATGCGTCCCCGCGAGTGGTGCGGTGGCCTTGCTGCCAGCCGGGGTGCCATTCCGTGAGGCCGTGGTTGGGGAAGGTGCGTGGTACGCGAACACGTATCTCGAGACCTTTGGAGTGGGCCCCAGCCACGAGGTCCTGATCTACGGGGCGTCGGGCGCGATCGGAACCTCGGCCGTTCAGCTCGCGAAGGCCCGCGGCGCCCAGGTCACCGCGGTGGTTTCAACGCCCCACCTCGAACTCGCTCGGCGCCTCGGGGCTGACCGTGTCGTCGACTACACGGTCCGTGACTTCACGCAGCTCGCCCGGCGGTTCGACTTCGTTCTCGACGCGGTCGGAAAGACGACCTACTCCCGGTACCGACCACTACTGAAACCAAGCGCGTGTTCTCCTCAACCGACGTTGGGCCATGGGGGCAGAACATCGCCCTTTCGCTTTGGTCGTCGCTCACGCGTAGCGGACGCGTCGTGATGCCGAGGCCGCGCAGCAGTCGCCAGTTCATCGAATTCCTGCGGGACCTCGTCGCCGCGGGCGACTTCCAAGCAGTCATCGATCGAACGTACGGGCTGGGTGACATCGCCGATGCGTATCGTTTCGTCGAGTCGGAGCAAAAGGCGGGCATCGTCGTGGTGGAGGTGGTGCCGGACGAAGGCCCCTCGACATGACGGGCAAGACCCGTGCCTAGATCTGGCTCCGTGGCACAATCGGTCCAAGTCGTGCGTCCGGGATGGGGCGGCTGCTCTGTCTTCAGTTTCTTCGGCTAAGCCTCGTTCGCGATCTTCTGTATCGTTGATTGGGCACCCTGCGCTGGTTGCGGCCCCCTGGGGGTTGGCGCTGCGTTCCCCCTGACTTCCTCCACCCTCGCCAGAGACGCAAGTCCGTGACATGCCCTTCATCACCAAGAGCCTCACGGAGAGGCGGAACCCCGGGTCATGCCACAGGGGCTCCGGAATCGCTCCACGGGCCGGACTAGCCCTCATCGCATTGATGCTCGCCGCGTGCAGTGCAGCACGCGGACGTAGGCCTGTGCCGTTCGACAAGCTCAAACAAGCACATGTCCTTGGGTTTCCCGCCGTGCGTGGATTCGCCTTTGAGTCGAGTCCGGCATTGAGGGCCAGCCTCCTCGAGTCGGGTCAGTTGCTCGTGAGTTCGCACAGGAAAACAACCGAACCTCTTCTGCTAGAGGTCCTGGCTCTCTCGGGCGGCGGACCCAATGGTGCGTTTTCGGCGGGCTTCTTGCAGGGTTGGACGCAGTCCGGCCGCCGCCCAGAGTTTGCTTTGGTCACGGGTGTGAGTACGGGCGCCCTCATCGCCCCCTTCGCATTCTTGGGGCCCGAGTACGACCACGTCCTGCAGAGTCTGTACACGACCAGGTCTTCGGGCGATCTCTTCCGGCGTCTTCCATTCTGGCGGGCGCTCACCGCCGGCGCCCTCTTCGATTCGACCCGCCTTGAGCGCCTCATCGACACGGTCATCGACGAGCGCGTACTGGGGGCGATAGCCGAGGAGCATGAGAGCGGCCGACGACTCCTCGTGCTCACGACCAACCTGGACGCAGGTCGAGCGGTCGTGTGGGACATGGGCAAGATCGCAGTCCGGCGCGATGCAAGCGCTCTCGGGCTCTTCAAGCGGGTCCTTCTCGCCTCCTCTTCGCCCCCCGTCATGGCTCCCCCCGTCTTCATCGAAGTGCATGTCGACGAAACCAGGTACGACGAGATGCACGTCGACGGAGGCGTGGCCTCGCAGGTGTTCTTCCATGGCCTTCTCGTCGACCTGCACGAACTCCGGCTGACACTCGGCTACCGACGTGACGACCTCGCGGTCAGGGCGTACATCCTCAGAAACGGAGTTCCACATGCAGAGTGGTCGCGTGTCTCTGCGGGACTTCGCTCGGTCGCATCACGATCGGTGGCGATCGCCACCAAGGCCATGGCGCTTGGGGACCTCCTCAGGATCCATGAGCTCTGTCAGCAAAGCGATCTCGAGTTCCGCCTGGCCACATCGCCAGCGGATATCGACCCCCGCGGAGTGATGGACTTTGATCAGTCCGCGCTGTCGGGCCTCTGGGAAGAGGGCATGGCACAGGGCCAGTCTGCGGATCCGTGGCTTCGGCATCCGTTCGAGATGTTCGCAGAGCGATAACGGTGAGCCACGCGCGAAACTCTCTGGGTGTCCCGGGGCTGAGAGGCAGTGGCCCTGGGTCGACCGTGACAGCCTGGCACGGCTGGTCTAGGATGAAGGGCATGAGACGCGTCGCCCTGGCATGTACCCTCCTGACGTTCGCCAGCTGCCAGGTCTTCCGCCCGATCTACCGTGATTGGAAGAATGCGGATCTGAAGGGGCAGGTCGCGCCGCCG
The DNA here is from genome assembly GCA_913058555.1 of uncultured bacterium. Taxonomy (GTDB): domain Bacteria; phylum Planctomycetota; class UBA1135; order UBA1135; genus Saltatorellus. The sequence continues at coordinate 192 of CAJXRJ010000648.1, read as the reverse complement.
CTAACTGGCGGGACCTGGGTTCCTTCCACGATGCAAGACGGGGATTCGGTTCCGCCGGGCTGGCAGCCGGCCGCTTCCCGGTGGCGGATGCTGGTCTTCTTCTTGCCCGACTGAGGCCCCTGTATCGAGGAGATGCCACATCTCTGTCTCTTATACACATCTCCGAGCCCACGAGACTAGGCATGATCTCGT
>CAJXRJ010000647.1 GCA_913058555.1 uncultured bacterium | reverse complement strand
GGCCAGGATGACGTGGGGGCAGCGGCCGCGGAGTTGAAAGGAAGAGCGGGCGCCGGCGGTGCGCGCGTGCCAGTGAGGACCGAAAACGGATCTGGCCGTGGGGGGCGCTGTCCGTCCCAAGGCCGCCCATTCAGCACCCGAATTGCAGCCCCGTGGCGCCGGACGCCTGGGGGCCAGGCGCGGATTTCGTAGAGTCGCGCTCGGCTGCCCCCACGCGGCCCCTTCCAATGGATCAAATCCCCCCTTTGCCCGAGCAGCCCGCCTTTGGTGCGGGCATCCCAAACCCCCTGGCGGGACGACGGGGCGGGTCGCCCAGCAGCGACCCCCAGGCCAGCCGTCGGCCCAGCCGCGATGGGGATCGCCGGGGCCAACGCCGAGCGGGCGGGAAGTTGCCCGAGGCCGCCGCCGCGCTGGCGCGATTGAGGGAACTGGCCAATGAGCCGGGGCTTGAGAGGCCGGCTGGGGGCTCGGGCGAGCCGCGCGTCGGGGCACCGATCGCCGCGAAACTTCTGGAGGCCCTCGCCCACTGCGCCGGGGACTCGCCGTCGGCCTCCGAGGTGGAGAAGGCGCTGCGCCGGTCTTCCGCCGATGCGGGGCTCGCGCGATCGCCGCTCTACGGCTACCGGCCCCATCTTGCGGACCCACCGGCTGAGGTCTTTGCACGGATTGCGGTGGCCCTGGATCGACGTGCGGGTGTCCTGGCCGTTCTGCAGCCCGAGTCGGCACGCCGATGGAGAGCTGGGCTCGAATACCTTGCCGAGGCGACGGCTCGCCACGGCCTGGAGATCGTCGTCGACGATCACCTCGATGCCGTCCGGATCCTGGCCGGGGCTTCGGACATCGCCGTGGACGTGGCGCTGCCGACGGCCTTCTCGAGTGGGCACGGGGAGGCCTTGATCCGAACCCGGGAAGAAGCGGCGGTGAGCGCCCGCGATGACGCTCCGGCGCCGCCCCCCGAGGCGGATATCGGTTGGTTTGGAGCAGGTATCGTGGAGGCGCCGACGCCGCCCTTGCGCATCCTGGAGGCGGTGGGCCGCACCGCTTACTACGGCGTGGGAGTGTCCGCGGATCCGTCGCACTTGGGAACGGTCGAGCCCCTCGTCTTGGACGGGGCGCTCGATCCCATGGAGGCTGCGGAGGAGCTAGCGGAGGCGGCTTTCGGGAAGGAGGTCTTGGGGGGCTACGGAACCCACTCCGTTTCGAGGGCGGTCGTCCGTGCGGATCGGTTGTCCGTGTTCACCGAGTGCCTGCTCGAGGTGCTTGAGGATGGTTTTGGCGTGGCTCCGCTTGGACCCCCGTCCTGGGCGACGGAAGCGCCGGGCCGGTGGACCAGTGAGTTGGACCCGGGGCTGCAGGCGGCGCGGCGCATCGGCAGCGACGAGGGAAGCACTCTGATCTTCGAATCGCGTCGGGCGGGAAAACGAGCCCTCGTGTTCACGAACGTAGAGCGGCGCATGCGCCTCGGCGGTGGGCTGAAGGCGCCGGCTGTTCTGGCGCTGATGCGCGGCTGAGTGCGACCTTCTGGCCGGGCTGAACGGCGGGCCGAGGGGGCGCGGCGCGTCCGCGTCTCGGCGGGGGATTGGCCGTTCGGGTTGTGTGATCGGAGGGGGAGTCCGGCTTCGGGTTTCCGTACTCTCTGCGGCCCCTTCCGCTCCTCCCCGCGGCGGGACCTTGTCTGACCCTAGCGAAGCCCCTGACTTGCCCCTTCGACTCGACTTGTTCCGCAGTGCCGCGGTTGTGCTTGGACGTTGGACGCAAGGGATACGGCGGGGCGCCCTAGTGCGAGGGCTCCTTCCCTGGGCGGTCCTCGTGGGATTCCTCGGCGCGTCGCTCGCCCACGCCCAGGAGGCGCAGCGCGAGCGCCCGAGCGTCCGGATGCCGAAGGTCGATGGGGGACCGGATCTCGAGATTGATGGGGTCCTCGATGAGGCGCTCTGGGACCAGGCCGCGGTGCTCGGGGATCTCACGCAAACGCTGCCCGTCGAAGGCCAAGCGATGGGCGTTGAGACGCGGGTGTTGCTCGCGTACGACGCCAACTTCGTCTACGTCGGGCTCGATTGCGAAGAGCTCCCGGGCGAAGTACGCGCTCGTCAAATGGACCGCGACGCGTTTGTGCGATACGACGACGTGGTCGAGCTTTGGTTCGATCCCTTCGCCTCTGATCGCTTTGCCTATTGGTTCCAGGTCACGCCCGGGGGCTCCATCGGGGATGCGCTCATCTCCGACAACGGAACCTCCTTCAACAAAGACTGGGACGGGATCTGGTACGGCCGCAGCGTCGTCACCGCGCGGGGCTGGACCGCGGAGCTTGCGTTCCCTTTGAAGACGCTCGCCTTCGACCCCAACGCGCCGTACTGGGGATTCAACATTCTGCGCAAGCGCGTGGGCAACGGCGAGCAGGGCCGATGGGCTTCGCCGAGCAACGCTTACCCCTTCTTCCAAATCAGCGACGGGGGCCGGTTGACCGGAATGGAGGGGCTGAAGCAGGGGCTCGGTTTGGACGTGGTTCCCTACGTGAAGTTCCAGGCGGATCGTGGTTCGACGGAGCGGTCGTTCGGAAGTGAATGGGATACCGGCGCCACCATCCGCTGGCGCCCCTCGCCGACGGCCACGCTTCTCGTGACGACGAATACCGACTTCGCGGAAACGGAGGTCGATACGCGCCAGATCAACACCAACCGCTTCCCGCTGTTCTTCCCCGAACGCCGTGACTTCTTCCTTGAGGAAGCCGGGGTGTTCGAGTTCGGCGCCCCTTCGAATCGCTCCTCGCTCGTTCCGTTCTTCTCAAGGCGAGTTGGGCGCGGCGAGGCCGGCGAGGTCGTTCCGATCCTGGCGGGGGTCAAGCTCACGGGGCGATTCGGGGATTGGACCGTCGGCGCCCTCGACACGTACCTCGGGGACGTCGCGGGCATCGAGGGCGACACGACGGACCTGGGCCGTCAAAACCTGGGCGTCATCAGGGTGCAGCGCGGGCTTGGGGAAGGAAGTCAGATCGGCATGGTCGCCACGACCGGGGACCCTGCGGGGGACGGTTCGCGGACGACCCTCGGGCTGGACGCGCGCTTCGGATCCCCGAGGCTCTTCGGTGAAGGGCGCAGCGGGTTCCTTTGGGCCTACGTCCTTGGGACCACGGGCGGTGACGGTCCCGAAGCCGGCGAGGGCCTTGCCTACGGAGTCGAGGCCCGGGCGCGGAGTACCAACTGGGCCCACGAGGTTCGAGTCGCTCGCACGGAAGAGGACTTCTCCCCTGCCCTTGGATTCGTCCGCCGCACCGGCTTCGACCAGGGGACCGTTGAATCGGACTACACGTGGCGCTCCGAGGATGAAGGGTCGCTCTTCCGTCAGGTGGCCGTTGGGGGGCAGCTCAGTGTCATCGAGGACACGGCGGGCGAAGAAGACAGTTGGAGCGTGCCCTTGGATCTCTTCGAGGCGCAGTTCTGGAGCCAGGATTCCATCGACATGCGGCTCACGCGGCAGGCCGAGACGATCGACACCAACTTCAACGTGGGCGACAGCGCCACCGTCGTCGCCGGCGACTACGACGAAACCCAGCTGCGCTTCGGCTTCGAATCGAACGACCGACGGCGCGTTGGCTTGGAAGCCTCGTACCAGGTCGGAGACTACTTCGGTGGCACGATCAAGCGCCTGCGGGCGGAGCCGATCTTCATCCCGTCGAAACACCTCAGCCTGGGGATGTCCTTCCAGGACGTTGCGATCGACCTCGATGAGAATGGGACCCTGCATACGCAGCTCTATGGGTTCCGGGTGGACGTGGGCATCAACCCGGACGCTTCCTGGCGGACCTTTGCCCAGTACGATACCGACGCCAAGGACCTGTCGGTCCAGTCGCGCCTACGCTGGATTCTGGAGCCCGGACGTGAGCTCTTTCTGGTGGCGCTGGCTGGCTTCAACAAGGAGAACCACCGGGCGGCCTTCACAAGTTCGGACCAATCCCTCGCGCTCAAGATCGAAGCCACGTTCCGATTCTGATGAACCCACCCCGCATCGCTCTCATCACCGAGCCCGCCCACCCGGGGCTGCGGCCCGACGACCTCTGCCTGGTCGAAGCGTTTGAGGGCGTCGGCGTTCAGGCGCAGCCGATACCGTGGGGCCAGTCGGTGTCGCGGAACGACTTTGCAGGGGCTGTGATCCGAACCCCGTGGGACTACTTCGAGCGGCCCGCCGAGTTCCTCGCTTGGATGGGCGAGCTCGGGGTGCCGCTTCTGAATGCGCCCTCGGTGATCCGGTGGAACCACCACAAGGGCTACCTCTGTCTCTTATACACATCTCCGAGCCCACGAGACTAGGCATGATCTCG
>CAJXRJ010000646.1 GCA_913058555.1 uncultured bacterium | reverse complement strand
AGATCATGCCTAGTCTCGTGGGCTCGGAGATGTGTATAAGAGACAGTTCTCGGGCAGTGGCTTTCCAAGATTTTCGGGGACAGCACACATGGATGCACCCCCAGCTCCACGGGCAGGCCGTCGCGATGATCGACGCGGACGTCCCCGGATTCCGCCAGGTGGTGGACGAGATCAAGGCCCGGCACCCGCGATGGCGAGGCAAGGCTCGCCACGAGACCGGTCAAGCGCTCATGGAGGTGTTGGATCGTCTGTCCCCGGCGGCCCGCCTCTGCGCATCGGATTGGCTTCACGTGGAGGCCCGCAACCTGATGGCTGCCGTGGGCAGTGATTCGGAGGAGGCCTTTCGCGAGGCTGGAATCCGCTTCGCGAAAGAGTCTCTGCGCGTACTGGAGGAAGCCAAGCACCCCCTGAGCGACCCAAGGGTCGTGCGTGCGCGTGTGCTTCTCCTAGACGGGCTGCTTGAGGCTGGCCGCGCCCTCGACGCGGAGCGTCTCGCGCAGCGTTATCTCGCGGCGGAGGACCAAATGGGGACGACCCGCGACAGCGCGCGATTCGCACTTTACGAATCGCGGCTGGGTGCCGCTCTGCACGGGCGCGGCGACATGGACGCGGCAAGTGAGGTTCTGGAGCGCAGCTGCCCGATCGTCGTCGGTGAGTATCCTGGCACTTGGCTCGCGATTGGCGCCCAGGCGTCATGGCTTAGCCTCTGCGACCAAGCAGACGACCCATCGGAAGGGATGCTCGCCGCGCGCGAGAAGCTCCGGGGCGAGCTTTGCATGTCGCTCGCGATGACAGCTCCAGGTGTTGTCCTGAAGCTGACCCATTGGAGCCGAAGGAGCCTCCGTCTCGGCTTGGGGTCTGGCCGCGAGGGGCTCTGGGACTGGTTTGACCACACGATTCGTGTGGGGCAGGCAGAGCTGGCAACGCCAGAGGTCGATCGCATGCTGGCTCGCCTTTCGGCTCTGAGACAAGAGCACGGCATTGAAAGAGGGGACCCCGTGCTCGCTGTGCTGGCCATCGCGCTCGGCTCGACGGGGAACCATCAGGCCGCAGAGCATGGTTGGAATCATGGGATGCCAGAGCGCCTATTTCAGGTGGCTGTCGCATTGACGTCAGAGCGCGGAGGCGGATCCCAGGATGTCCCTGGAGAGGAGACGAGCGCGGGCGCCATCACGATGATGAGCCTCCTCGGCCTTGTTCACATTCACCAAGGCAAGTTGGAGTCCGCTGAGCAAGAGCTCCGAAGCGCTGTGGACGCGGCGCCCACCCAGAGTCGCATTCGCGATGTCACGTCAGGCCTCCTTGGGGTGTGCCTGACCCGCCGTGGGCAGCATGAGGAGGCCGAGGAATTGCTCGGGCGCGCGTACCGGAGCAATCTCCAATGGCTAGGGGCAGCGGACGTGAACACCGGGGGGAGCATCAACAACCTCGTGGTTCTCTACGAGGCGTGGGGAAGGCCCGAAGAGGCCGAGCTCTGGCGCCGGCGGGCGCAGGCCGCCAAAGAAAACTGAGATCGGTGGGGTCCGGCTCTGGTGAAGCGCGCATTGGGGGCCGACACCACGGATCCACTCTGGATCCAGCCGCTCGCCCTTTGGTCCGAAGGGCCACGGCGACCGTCGACTCTCCGCCTCACTTAGGGGTCACTGCCATGCCGATCGCTCTCACATTCCCACCTGCTCGCATCTCCTGTTTCGGCCGCAGGGTCTGGCTGGGACTCGTAATCACATGCGGTCCGGCCGCGGGTCAGACTCAGTTCGCTGAGGCGCCCGGTCTGCCAACCAACGGATCTTCCGTGGTCTTTGGAGGGGCACTCGGCGACGTGGACAACGACGGCGATCTGGATCAGGTCTGGTGCGTACCGGGGGCGACGCGCATGCTGCTGAACGACGGCAGGGGCCAGTTTACTGACGTCAGTCAAACGCAGCTGTACCCAAGTACCCTCGGTGGGATCGCGGCCGCCTTTGTCGACTTAGACGCTGATGGTGATCAGGACCTCGTCACGATCAATCCGGACCATATCTACATCAACGATGGGCATGGGGTGTTCACTTTGAGTCCTGTCGATCTCGGGTCTTCCCTTGGCGTCTCCCTAGCGGTTGGCGATGTCGACGGGGATGGAGATGAAGACCTGATCGTTGGGAATATTGGCCAGAACGAGCTCTTCCTGAACGATGGGAGCGGGGCGCTTGCGCTCGACACCGCGGGCTTACCCGTCGTGGACGACAACTCCTGGTCGGTCGTCCTGGGCGACGTTGACGGGGATGGGGATCTTGATCTCGTCGTTGGGAACAAGACGTGGCCGGCGCGGCCCCCCTCACGCCTTTGCGTGAATGACGGGCAGGGACGCTTCAGCGACGCGCCGTTCACACAATTCCCGGCCGATCCCACCGGGCAGGTGGCCGCGGCCGCGCTGGCGGATCTCGATGGTGATCACGACCTCGATGTTCTCCTCGTCGCCGGGGGGGTACAGCAATCGATGCTCATTAATGACGGGGGAGGCCAGTTCATAGTTGCGGACTCGGCACGACTCCCCGCGTTCCCCATACCACTCGGTTCGATTCAAAGCCTGGCGCTCGGTGACGTGGATCTGGATGGCGACCTCGACTGCGTGCTCGGAACCGGGGGGCAGTGCGGTCTATGGGGTTGTGCAGATGCCTACGACTTGCTTTGGCTCAATGATGGCGGCGGGTTTTTCGCTGACACTTCCATGAGCCGCTTACGGACAATTCGAACTACGAGAACGGTCATGCTTGGCGACCTCGATGGCGATAGCGATTTGGACGTGATGGCGTTAGGCCGCTCGGGTCCGCAGCTCTTCACTAACCGTCATCGCCAGCTCGATACGCCACAGCATGCCAATATCGGCGCCCAAGTCAGCATCGACGGGTACGCGGAGCCTGGCTACGGGAGTGCGGGCTTCGTGACGATTCCTCTGCTCTCTCGTGCGGAGGCCTATCGAGTCCTTGCTCCCCACGGGACCCTGCGGATCGACCTCGCCCAGGGTATCCGTTTGACGCCTGCTCCCGTCATGCCGTCCCTAGGCCGGTCGACGACGAGGTTCACCATTCCCAATGACCCGAGCCTCGCTGGGCGGACCATTTTTGTCCAGGCGGCAATCATCGATCCGATGGGGGCCATTCGACTCACGAACTCCACGGCGATCATGATCCATTAGTGCCGCGCGGTCGTACCGCACCGCACCAGTTCTTCCCGCGCCACCGCGCGCGGCTATCTGTTCGTTGAGCCTCCCGGAGCGTTGATTGGACCTGTCGAGGTTCTGGCTCTGGGACAGATTCTTCTCCTGGTTACCTCCAGCCACCTTCGCTGAAATGCTCCTATCCCTCGCCTTTTCTGCCCTCCCCAGCATTGCTGGTACGAACCCGGCTTCGCCTGCTCTTGTGGACCTCTACGTCGACTCTTCTGCGAGCTGCGCGTCCGGCGCGGGCACGCTGACCAATCCGTATTGCACGATCGGCGAAGCCGCCGCGTCGGCGGTAAATGGTGACGTGATCCGCATCGCGGCCGGCACGTACATCGAGACCCTTGATCTATCGCACAACGTCTCGCTCATCGGCACGGATGGGCGCGAGGTCACGATCATCGACGGCGCGCAGCAGGGTACGGTCGTTAGCGTTCGAGCAACTGCGACCGTAACCCTGGATGGCGTCACCGTCACCGGTGGTAGCCGCAGTGGAGTCGTGAACGAAGGGACGCTCTCGCTGCTCAATTCGACGGTGGTGGGAAATGAGGGCACCGGATTTCTTTCGGGAGGTCCATTCCCCTACTGGATCGAATTCGGCGGTGGGATCACCCAAAAGTACGGCTCTGGGCCGCTGCTCGTACAGGGTAGTGCCGTGAATCAGAATCAGGCGCTTGGTAGCGATGGCGGAGCGATTCTCGCTAATTATGGCGGGGGTATTCGGCTGATCGACTCGACGATAAGTGGGAACTCCGCGTCGGGCAACGGCGGAGCTATCTACTCAGGCCAGACCAACGTTGAGATTCTCGGAACGACGATCTCAGGAAACTCGGCTAACTGGGGGACGATCACTGTCTGGGACGGGAACTTCGCGATCACGAATTCGACGATCACAGGGAACTCCCTCGTTGCAGCTTCCTCGGTGTACCAGGGCGAACTGATTTGGGGAGGGAGTGGACCCCGGCTCATCAAAAACTCGACGATCCTCAGCAGCGGGGAGATCTTTGCAACCCCCTATTACCCTACGCCGGTCAGGGTGTCCGGTTCGATCCTCTCCGGCAGTGTCTCGAGTGGCAGCGTGACTTCCCTCGGCCATAATCTCGTGGGAGCCGCTCATGCA
>CAJXRJ010000645.1 GCA_913058555.1 uncultured bacterium | reverse complement strand
GATCATGCCTAGTCTCGTGGGCTCGGAGATGTGTATAAGAGACAGGCCTGATGCTCCGCCACGTCCGCCGGGCTGTGCATGGCAGCCAGGTCCGTACGCCTGACTGCCAAAGCTGATAAACGAGCGCGGCTCGGTATTCTCTGGTCCGGTGATCAAGTCGCGGTGAGCGCGGTGCCCTCCGAGCTGCCCGCCGTTGGCTAGGCAGCGCCCGGCTTAGAGCAAGATCTTCGTGCGGCCCGTGTTCTTCAGCTGGACGGCCACGGTGCGGATCTCTTTGTCTCCATCGAAGAGCACGATCTCGGTGACGCTTTGGGGAAGGAGACTCAGCGGGAACGAGCCGCTCTTAGCCCGCGGGAGCGCGTGCCTGAAGTTGGTGGCGGAAGTCCCGATCCAGATCAGCTCGGCCCAGGAACCGTCCGCGCCGCGTGCCTGGAGGCGATCGACCTCAGGGGCTCCCGCAAGTTCGAGAACGACCTCGCACCTCTGATCCAGCACGAACCGGAACGGCTCGTCGATTCGATCGCGGCGGATCTCCAGGGTTTGTTCGGTGTACTTGTCCGTAGGGCTCGACACCCTTATCGACGCCCCTTCCCAGGGGACGTCCGTCATCTTGAAGTGCCCGTTGGCGTCGGTGACCGCTGACTGTCCCTCGAGGTAGCTGGAGGCGCCGCCACCGCTAGTGGTCTTGAACGTGGCCGTCTGGAGCTGCACCGGCGCTCCCTCAACGGGCGCCCCGTGGAAGTCCAGAACGACGCCCGTGAGGGACTCCGCCAGCGGGTTCTCGGGCAGGACGATTCGCTTGAGGCCCTGCCCCGCCTGCAGCGGCTCGGTCTCCATGCTGAACATGGTTTCCTCGTTGATGACGCGCAGCCTGTACTCGCGGTCGAGCATGTAGGGCAGCAGCGCCACGCCCCTCTCGTCCGTTCGGACACGGACCTGTCGGCCGCCAGTCATGGGAGTCATCTCAAGGAAGCGGCGCCGCCCTTTGAGATGAGTGCCGTCGGCGAGCGTGACGAGCAGTCCCTTCACAGGGCGCCGCTGATGGTCCACCACCTGCACGGTAAGGCTCTTCATCTTGTCGGGGATGACCAGCACGTGTGGCCCAGAGCCACCGGTTGAGCGCGCCTCTTCTTCGCTCAGGCCTGTCTTCGCGGTGAAGCGGCCCCGCGGAGCGCGGGCGATGAGCGTTCCGGTGCCGAACCATGCGCCGTAGCGAAACCGTCCATCGGCGTCCGTCTTGGTGGAGCTGCCGTCTAGCGAAACCGAGGCAGAGGCCACTGGTGATCCATCCGGGCGCACGACTCGCCCGAAGACGCTCGCAGCGGCGGGGGTGCGAGGCTTCACGGCGCGCAGCTGGAGCTCCAGTCCGAGGTCATCACTGGGGGGGGCCTCGAAGGTGTAGATCGTCCCGCCGTTGGGCCTGACGACCGAAATCCTGAACTCCGGGTGGACGGGAGCCCACCCCAGGTCGAATTCGCCTTGGCTGCCGCTGTGATTCAAGGTGTGAGTCTTCCGGCCCGCGATGTCCCCCAGGTCGAGCCCAAAGGTCGTAAGCCCATCGAGCCTGCCCTCGACGTCCACCGTGGCGCCCGCCACGGGTCTGCCCTCTGGGTCAATCACTCGGCCAGCCATGCGAACGTAAGGCGCTAGGGCCGCGACGATCTCGCCGTCAGGCCCCGTGCCTCCAGCGAAGACCTGCAGTCGCTCGCTAGCGGCAGCTAAATCGTTGATGGCGTCCATCGCGGACGGTGCCCTGGTGATTGCATCTGAGCGGATCCAGCCCTCTGAGTCCGAGCGGAGGGTGAGGGGCTCTTGAGTGTCGTCGTCACCGAGCCGCAGCAGTGAGCGCATACGGTTCTCGCCGTGCGGGCCTGTCCATAGCATGTCGACGCCTGCGAGGGGATCGCCGTTCAGGTCCACGAGCCTCACCGCAAAGGGCGCGGGCGGCGCGGCTTGCGCCGCAGGGGCGAGCTGCTCGTCGTTCGCTTCCGTCGATGCTGCTGGAAGCGTCTCGGTGGAACCGGGCATGGCGGCGCGTGAATCCGCCCGGTCCAAGGGGTCGATGGCGCCGCCGCCCGGATCCGAGGCGATGGTCGCGGCGCCGCGGGGGAGCTCCGCACCGGGCTGGTCCAAGGAGGGGTCCGGACGCAGGCTCAGGTATCCGATGACACCGAGCACTGCCGCGATCACAAGGATCTGAAGAAGGGCGCGCATGCGACCAGTATAGGCTCGCACGCGATGGGGTTCCTGGCTCGTTAGCTCCCTACCTGCATCCAGATCGAGTCGGAATTGCGGTGTCAGGATCATCTCTTAAGCTCTGCGAGAGTGAATGCGCCACGTACGCGAAGCGGGACGCGCCCAGCTCGCACCGGCGGCAATCTCCTAAGAAGTGATCCTGGCTCGGTACTGCGGTACTGGCTCAACGGAAGTCGAGATCGCGAAGCAGCAGGTCAAGCTGACCGAGCTAGTCGAGCGGATCCGATTCGACGATCCGATCCTCCGGGAGCTCGAGCAATGGCGCGGCCAGTAGCGGCCGCGCCGGCTGGAGAATTCACCGGTCCCCCCACATCACTCAAAAGTGATGCTCACGGCGTCGGTGAAGTTGCTGGTCGCCGTGGGGTTGGAGTCGCGATGCCATGCCTGGAAGTTCCAGGTCTCGCCGGGCTGAGCCGCGACGAAGCCCGAATGCTGCGGAAGCGCGTTTAGATCGACCACCAGGGTAAAGCTGCCGTCGGCTCCCGAGTTCATGACCTGGCCAGGGCCGATCAGGCGGCCGATGCTCCCACCGATGCAGAGGTTGCCCTGGCTACCCCCTGGGTTAGGCATGAACTGCTGCGCCTTGCTGGTGAGGAAGAAGCCGAATGAGTTCAGCGGCAAGAGGGCCGCCGTGAGGGAGAGCGAACCCGTTGCAAGTTGTGGATCGCCCTCGGCCAAGACGATCCCGCCGCAGCCCGTGCTGTTCGTGACCAAGGGACGACAGTAAGTGGTCCCGAGAATGCTGGACTGGAAGCGAAAGCTCATGAATAGGTGATTGGTCGTAAACACGCGCCCGACCACGACGGTGCCGTCGACGTTGATTCCATTCGGAACGACTGACTGCCCGTCTAGAACTTCAAGCTCCCCAAGATCTTGCATGCCCCCCCCTACAGTCCAGCGGTAGAGGTTGCCATCGAACGTGGGCCCGGGAAGAGTCGAGATCCCAACGATCGTGTTGCCGTCACCGCTCAGCAGATACGGAGTGCTATAGCTCCCTCCCAGGTTACCGATGTCCACCATGCCCGTGGACGCGGTCCATCGGTACGACGACAACTCGTTGCTGCCCGCTGCGAATGACGATCCAGTGATCACGGTGCCGTCGGCGCTTACGGCTTCGGCTCTCGAATGTGTGTGTCCGGGCAAGGCTCCCAGGTTCTGCATCCCTCCAGCCGCCGTCCACCGAAAGGTGTGGTTGAACTGAGTTCCCGTATCAGAGTAGCCCACAACTACGGTCCCATCGGCGCTCATGTCCGTAGGGCTGGCGAAGGTGCCCCCGAGGGTTCCGAGCGTTTGAATCCCGCCCGCCGAGGTCCACCGAAACGTTCGCACCCGGTTCGTTCCAACCGGAACGTAGTCGCCCACGATGGTGTTGCCGTCATCGCTGACCGCCACGGGATCCGCACCGGTTCTAATGAACCCAGGAACCTCCTGCATGCCGCCGGCGTCCGTCCATCGGAATACAGTGAACTCAGCGCTCGGAAGTCGAGAGATCCCGACGACGACGCTCCCATCTGAGGTCACCGCGTAGGCACGTGCAGCTACACCGCCGAGGGTGCCAAGGTCTTGCATTCCAACACCCTGCTCCCAGCGAAAAGCACGGCGTTGCCCAAGGGAATTGGACGCGGCTCCTACGACGACGTTCCCGTCAGCGCTCACGTCGTACGCAGCGGAGTACGTACCACCAAACGTGCCGAGCACTTGTGGCTCAGCGCAGGCCTGGCCCAAGGCCGGGCCTGCGGTCACTGCGAGAAGTAACAACGACGCCTCGAGAAGGAGGGAAGCGGCGTGTGCGATACATGCGAGATTGATCTTCATGGTTGCCATGGTCTCCAAGCGAGTTGAGGAGTCCGCGCGAGCGGATACGAGCGAGTGCGGTGTCAGGTTGCGGGTCCGCACCCTGTGAGCGAGGGCCGTGGGGAAGGACGTGCTCGTCCCTCAGCCTACCGTGGAGGCCTGGAAGCCACAGCAGTCGTGTGGGGGGAGGGGATAAGCGGTCCAGGCTGCGAGTTTTGGGGTAGTGCGGGTGGAGTGGGGGAGATTGGGGCGTGAGGCTGTCTCTTATACACATCTGACGCTGCCGAC
>CAJXRJ010000644.1 GCA_913058555.1 uncultured bacterium | reverse complement strand
TCTACACACTGCATATCGTCGGCAGCGTCAGATGTGTATAAGAGACAGCCCGTGTCCAATGGGTACAGTGTCACCGGTTTCACGCACTACGAGGACCCCATGCACCTGACCATTCCGCTGCTCATCGCCGCCTCCGCCCCTGTGGCGCAGTTCGCCGACTTCTCGGAGATCAGCGTGCGGGTCACGGAGGCGCGCGGGGTGACCCTTGCGGACCTCAATGGCGATGGCCGGCCCGACCTCATCGCGGGATCCGGGGCGACGGGGGTCGTTCGCTTATGGCTCAGCGGCGGGGGCACCGCGCCCTTTGGGAGCACGCGAACCCTGGACCCGGTGGCGGCGCCCATTCGGGATATTCAGGCAGCGGATCTCGATCGGGACGGGGACGTCGACCTCTGCCTGGTGACGGACGGGCCAGCCGTGACCTGGCTCGAGAACCTCGGAGGCGGCGCCTTCGCCCCGGAGATCCCGATCTTCGCAGCCGGCGCTGTGCTGCCGAGCGCGACCGCCCGCATCCGACTCGTGGATATGGATGGCGATGGCTGGATCGACATCTTGACCTGCCTCGATCGATCCGGGGTGGGTGCCCCCTCGATGGTCGCCGTCTGCCAGAACGCGGGGGCCGGCGCCTTCTCGACCTCAGTCCCCATCCAGGTCATGGGCATCGTGACCGACATGGACGCCGGCGACTTTGACTCGGACGGCGATCCGGACATCGCGATCGTCGGCGGGGGATCTGGGCAGTGGTTTCGCAACGACGGCGGGCAGACGTTCACGGCCCAAGGCGCCTTGTCCACCACCGGCGCTCCCCTGGACGACGGGCGTATCACAGCGATCGACTTCGATGTGGACGGCGATCTGGACGTGATCGCTACCTTCACGGAGGAGTTTGCGACGGACTACGTGCTCTTCGAAGGAGACGGTGCAGGAACCTTCGCTTCGGGAGTGACGGTCAGGAACCGTCCGCGACGAATTCTCGAGTTCGAACTGGGCGACTTCGATGGGGACGGGGCCGTCGATCTGATCGAGAGCGTCGAAGGCCCAACGAGCTACCTCGTTCTGGTGACGGGCGTGCTCGGCGGCGGCTTTGCGCCAGGTGCCAGCGAGCAATTCGAGAGAAGCAACTGCCACTCTTTGGCGGTGGGGGACAGGGATCTCGACGGCCTACCGGAGCTCGTTTTCGGCACGGACCTCGGAGAGGTCGTCAGCCGCGAAGAGGATCCCGCGGTCCCCGGCCCCGACTTCTCGCTCCCGTACGTCGAAGCGACGCAGACCGGCTTTTCCCCCAACCAGTTCTTCGCCGCCGACCTGAATGGGGACGGCTCCCAAGGCGTTGCCATGGTCGACCGGAACCGAACACGATTCCACTGGTGGCCGACGGACGGCCAAGGCGGATACGGGGATCGTCGTACGGTGTACCACTACGACGGGCAGGCGGAGTATCCGCTGCTCTTGGACTTTGATGGGGACGGGGACGTGGACATCGTCCGCCGTCGTAACAGCGTCGACCTGCCGACGTGGCTCCCCAATGACGGCAGTGGAACCTTTGGCCCCGTGGTGCCGCTCTTGTCGGTGCGCTCCTTCGGTTTCTACCTTCCCATACTGGCTGACTTGAACGGCGACGGGCGCGTCGACTGGTTGGTCATGGGCATTTCTGGTCAAAGTGAAACCCAGTGGCAAGAGAACCTCGGGGGCAGCGCCTTTGGCCCCCTGCAACCGATCGGCCTGACGGTCCCGAGCAGCAGCAATACTCTGGCCATTGACATCGACTCCGACGGGGACCTCGACCTGGTGCATCAGGCTCTTCAAGGACCCTCGGGGCCTGCCCGATGGATTGGATACTTGAACGATGGCGTCGGCACCTTCGGGCCGCCGCAAACGATCGGAGATTTGGCCGCAGGCCCGAGCGCGAATTGGGCTTCGGATTTGCTGGTGGGGGATTTCAACGGGGATGGCCATCCGGATCTGCTCCGCAAGACGCGCTCCAACATCATCGTGTTCCCGTTCCAGAGCCAGCTGAGCGTCTCCCTCGGGATGCAGGGCGCCCAGTTTGCGCCGGAGATAGTGGTCGATTCCCCCGCAGAGTTTCTGTTCCAGATCTCCGTCGGCGACCTCGAAGGGGATGGGTTCGACGACATCGTGGTCGACGGCACGTTCCTTCCCTCGAACCCAAAGGGGGTGCTCCACTACCGCTCGCGGGGGAACGGGACGTTTGAGCCAAGGCGGACCCTGATCCTCGATCCAGGCCAACTGCTCGATCTAGCCGTCGGTGACCGAGATGGCGATGGTGACGACGATGTCTACCTGGCCCGTGTGGACGGCGGCGCGGTCGGCTTTATCGAGTCCCTGGCCGTGGGCAACATCGGGGTTCCCTTCTGTGACGGAGCGGTGCCCAACTCCACCGGGCTCCCTGGTGAACTCAACGCCGCAGGTTCCGCCCTCCTCAGTCACCCCAACCTGCGCTTGACCGCGTCCTCTCTGCCGCCCCAGGTCTTTGGCATCTTCGGCACGAGCCAGACCACGACCGCCGTCATTGCGCCCAACTCCATTGGCCTGCTATGCCTCGGTGGCTCCGTCGGCCGCTTCACTGCACCGGGTCAGATAGTCCAGGCCGATGGGGCGGGGACCTTCAGCATCGACGTCCTCACCAACGCCCTGCCGACGCCCACCGGTCAGACCTCCGCCCTGCCTGGATCCACATGGCACTTCCAGGCTTGGCATCGGGACTCCCAGGCGGGCGTCGGCACCTCCAACTTCAGCAGGGCCGTTTCCGTCACGTTCCTCTGAGGCCCGCCAAAAACCGTAGTGCTCGCTCGCCAGCTTGGCGGCACCGGGACTCCGGGGCGGCGATTTGCATACAACTTCGAATCAGAGTGAGACGGTTGTGACCTGCCGGCACGGTTCGGTCGCCGTGCCGAGTTGCGCATTCAAGAGGAGGGGGGAGTATGGGAGTGGCGAATGCTCGTCCGTTCGCCCATCTGCCAACCCAGAGAACCCTCACTTAGGTGCTCCTCCAATGAAAACCATCTCACTTCCACTGCTCGCCGCGTCGTTGCTTCTCGGAACTGCGGCCGCCGCAACAACCGATGGGATCTGTAGTCCAGCCGAAGCCGCGCTCGGAAAGTGTTTCGAGACAGGTCCTGGATACGTCGTCGAGGCGGTGTGTGGGCCCAACGGGGAGTTCCCCGTCGTCGACAGCGCCGGAGACAGTGTCTTCGCGTACCGCATCACCGGGCCAGGTAGCAATGGCAATGGCTGCTCTGGTGTGCATGACGTGAGCCACGGCGACTTGATGATCCCCGTTTGCACGGCCTCGCCGTTGACGGTGGTTTCCTCGAGCCCCACGATCGAACTGCAATCAGCCGGCCAAGGCGATCCGTCCTGTGGCTTCGGAAGCGGCGACATGACCACCCAAGTCGTGAAGTGGGACGTTGAGGTCGACTGTAACGAGTCGAAGGTCTTCTCCGTGACCTTCGCCGGCGCCGTGGACGCTGGCCTGACGTCCTTCTTGCTCAAGGACGCGGGCAACTGTCGGACCAATGACATCCTCGGGCCGAAGTGTCCCACACCGCCCGAGGTCTTCTGCGAAGGCACAAGCGGCTGCCCGTGCGGGAACGACTCCATGAACGGTGGCGGCTGCGCGAACTCGACGGGGGTGGGCGCCGTGCTCGCCGTATCAGGGTCGACATCGGTCGCCGCCGACGACTTCGTCCTCCAGGCGTCGAACCTCCCGCCGAATCAGTTTGGTCTGTTCTTGATGGCGCAGGACCTTGGGCCCATCGATGTCGATCTCGGCAGCGGGGTTCTCTGTTTGGGTGGCCCTGGGATCAAGATCGTGCGTATCAAGCCCATCGTTCAAAGCGATGCACAAGGCATGGCGCAAACACAGCCGGGACTCATCGCCCTCTCGTGCACCGGCGCATTGGCAGACCCGGCCATCAGCTGCATCACGCCCGGATCGACGTACAACTTCCAGTTCTACTACCGCGATGCGACGCCCCTCGCCGGATGCACGGAAGCAGCGAACCTGACGAACGCTTTGCGTGTGACGTTTTCAAACTGAGTCGGGAGAACGAAGCCGCGCTCGTTGATCGGCCTCGAAAGAGGCGGTCAAGAGCGCGGCCGCAGGACTCTGATTGTTGACAGTAGAGCGCGACTGAGTGCTCAGGGAGTGGGCTCCCCATGGTCGCGCGCCCCCGTTGGTCGATCACGCTGCCGGGTCAGCGAGCGCCGGCTGGAACGTGCTCCAGGAGATAGTTCGTGAGTCGCGTGAACAGGTGGCGGCGGGTGCCTGGGCCTTCGCCTGTCTCTTATACACATCTCCGAGCCCACGAGACTAGGCATGATCT
>CAJXRJ010000643.1 GCA_913058555.1 uncultured bacterium | reverse complement strand
AAGAGACAGGCCGAACGGCAAGCCGGCGGCCCTCGACTACACGCTCGCGCTTTGGTTCGTCGTGGACCCAAAGAAGCCCGAAGCCGAGCCCGTGCTCCGCTGGTCGCGGAGGGGCTGGATGGAGGGCATGGTCCAGCACAAGGGGGAGACGATCGCCGTCATGCTTGCGGAGGCCGTGATGGACGGCGTCTACGACGCGCAGGACAGCTGGGCAGTCACCAGCGAGCTCGGCAAGGATCGCGCCCGTGAGGAGTTTCGCGGGGTCGACGATCACAACTGGCGGGGGGAATCGGCGTGGCGAATCGTCGATGTGCACCCGAGTGGCCTGCGCGTGGTGGTGCGGGCCTTCGATCCAGGCGTGACGCGGGCCCAGGAGAGGGCGGCACGGGATCGCTATGCCGCGGATCGCCGAGCCCCTGTCGCGAAGGCGCCCGTGCCGTTTGGCCACGACTACGAGGCCGCGGAGAAGACCGCCAAGGAGCAAGGGAAGCCGCTTTTCGTCGACTTCGAAACGACCTGGTGTGGCCCCTGCAAGCAGATGGACCAAATGGTCTACAAGAAGCAGCCGGTGGTCGACGCGGCGGCGGGCGTGGTGCCCGTCAAGGTCGACGGCGATGCCCGCGCTGACCTCACGGAGCGTTTCGCCGTGAAGGCCTACCCAACGATGATTTTGCTCGACGCGGAGGGCAAGGAGCTACGCCGGGCCGTGGGTTATCAGAGCGTCGCGCAGATGGTCGAGTTCCTCGCCGTGCCCACGAAGGGGGACGGTTGATCACAGGTCATGATTGGGACCAACCGAGCGGTGCTCGGTCGGTCGCGTGCAAATCCTTGCTGAGGCGACTCAACTGCCGACAGGCTGGCCATGCCTCACTGGCCTGAGCGAACGCTGACTTTCGCGGGCCTGATTTGGTCAGTCGGGCCTGCACCTTCCTGTCCTGGGTGTCGCCACGGGTAACTTCTTGCTAGCGGGGCTCCCGCGCAACTAGCCTCGGGAGTTATGAAAACGAGTTCGATCCGAAGGCACACGATGCTGGCCGCGATGGCCTTGACCTGGGTGGGGTGCAGCGGGTCGGACCCTGACCAGCCCTCCACCACGACGGTCTCGCAGTCGATCGTGGTGGACGCCTCGGCTGTCTCTGGCACGTTGCGGCCGCTTTGGCGCGATCACTACGACCTCTCGTTCGAGCACTTCAACTACGCCTCGGAGCCGGGGTTCAACGCGGTCCTGGCAGACCTCGCACCCCGCTCCTGGCGCTGTTCGATCGGGCGCTGGGAGGTTGGGTTTCCGCCGCCGGCAGGGGCGGACAGTCTGGACCCTGGCGTGCTCGCGACGATCGATCGAGAGTTCTACCGCGGCCCCCCGACGATGATCGGCGCGGACGACCCGCTGAACTACGACTTCACGTACGTGGATGCGCTCCTTGGCGGGCTCGTTGCCCAGGGCGTCGAACCGTTCCTGTGCTTTGACTACATGCCATTCACGCTCGCTGCGGAGCAAGATCCCGCGAATCTGAACAACGCGAACGTGCACTCGCCGGGTACTCCGTACTCGACGCTCTCCTTCTCCAATGGCATTCGCACCTCTCCGCCGTCCGACAACGCCGTGTACGCGCGCGTCGTGCGGAACGCGATGCGGCACGCGCGCGGGCTCTTCGCCGGGACGACTGATTTTGGCGTCGAGTGGTTCGAGGTGGGGAACGAGCCGGACCTCGAAGATGCGAGCGGGGGGGCCTTGCCGTATTTTTGGACCGGTACGGAGCAGCAGTTCTACGACATGTATTCCGCCGTTGCGGCCGAGGTCGACGCGGACCCGCTGTTGACGGGACAAGTGCAGCTGGGGGCGGGCTCGTTTGCGTTCATTCCGTCCATGACGGGAACTGTGTTTCTGCAGGCCTTCCTGACGCGCGTGGCGGCAGGGTCGCCGCGCATCGACTATTTCTCCATCCACTCGTACGGCGACCGACCGGAGGATCACTTGGCGAAGTTCATGCTGATGCAAGCGTTCACGGCCGCGGCGGGGCTGGGTGCTCCGTGGGTGAACGCGGAGTGGGGCCGCAACCTCGACGGGACGGAGCCCGCCTACGACAACATCGAGCATGGTTTGCTACGGGCCAAGGTCCTGGGACTGATGCAGATTTTCCCGTTTGTCATCGCCCATGAGGCGTTGTTGCGTGACCCGGGAACCAGCGGTGGTGAGCTCGGGCTGATCAAGACCGGCCCGCCCGCGCACAAGCCCGTGAGCCGCGTCTATCAGACCCTCAATGGGCTGAGTGCGGCAGACCAGGCGCTCGCGGTGACCACCAACACCGGGGATCTCTACGTCGTCGCGGGGGCGGACGTTGCGGACACCCGCGTCGTGGTCACGGTGATCGTCGATGAGCCCGCCGCCGGGACGAGGACGCGCATTGCCCTCGAGACCCAGGGCCTGCCCTGGGGCACCGGGAGCTACGACGCCGAACTGGCGAAGGTCACGCAGTCGACTTCCGGATCCGGCGGCCCGGCGGAGGTCGTCTCCACGACCGTCGGGTCCGGTGGGTCCGACGTCACGACTTTTGACGTGCCAAGCGGGTCGGCGGGGCTCTACGTCCTCACGCTCACGGAACAGTGATCGCTTGACGGCGAGCCTTACCCTGACTGCGTTAGCTGGGGACGACTCCGCGATGCAGCCGGGTCCCCGGCCCGTGCGGCACGCCTTCTGATGGGTCCGCGAAAGGCCCACGAATACGCACTGAACTGAGGCCAAGCATCAGGTCGCTCCATTCACTCACTTCGCGCGGGCGCGGAGGACGATGGTCGACTCGTGTTCGAGTTCGATTGGGAGCGGCTGCTCGAAGGTCCAGAAGGGGTTGTCCGGGATGATGAGCTTGGCCGGCGTGCCCGTGTGATGGAGCTGCCAATCGATCCCTCGATAGGAGTCTCCTTCCCCTTGGAACATGGTCGAGCGAATCAGGGGTTTCGAGGAGACTTCCTCAACAATAGACAGGCTAGTCCAGAAGCGAAGGTTGAGCGTGATTAGCTCGTCGGTGCCCGCGTCGCGGGCTTCGACATTGACCTGCAAAGGAAGACGAGGCTTGAGCGCGACTTCGGTCGTCGCGCCCTTCTGCACAACGAACGGGTCGCTCCCGAGAGGAGGCTGTTCGGATTGACTCAAGAAGGTTGCAACCTCTGCGGTGTAGGTGCCGGTGGCCACCGGGCGCGGCGCCCCAGGGTCGAGTCTCGATCCTGTCATCATGGACACGTGGGCGCGATCCTTCGGATCCGGAGATTCTGTGATCAGGGAGATGAACCCACCGCCGCTTGAGTAGCCCTCCGGGTAGCTGAGTTTGACCCACCCGAAGTCGTCCAGATCGATCTCTACGATTGTCGTTTCGCCTTGCACGACGCGGCGCGTGGCGCTGGTGCCAAAGGGTGCAACCGTGATTCGGTGGAGCCGCGGCTCGAGGCCAAGCGCGTCGAAGATCAGGTGTCCGCCGGAGCCACTTCCCGCCGTTTCGTCGGCGACCTGGGTCAACTTGCCCGCGCGTTCCCAACCCCCAAGGGTGCCGCTTGCCTTCTTGCGTTTGATGCTGGGTTTGAGTTTGCCCCGTGCGAGCTTGATGGTCTCTGGGCTCCCGCGGAGATGCACGCGTAGGTCGCCGAGGTTGGCGTGTGCGTAGGACTCCGTGAGGTCCACGACGGCCGTCTCACCGGCCACAAGGTCAAGGCGTGCCATTCGGGACAGCGCTGGCGCCTTCCTGTCGTCGCTCCCCGCGACCCAGACTTCGTGTGCCGTGGCGGGCCGCTCCCTGAACTCCACCGGCGAGCCATCTTGGAACGCCCTGGAGTCGGTGTCGCCCTTGGGGTATGCGGTGGTGAAGATGAACAGGGTCTCTCCGGCTGCCGGCGGATCGTGAAGCACTCGAATCGCTGCGGCGGGCGAGAGCATCACTTCAACGGTCTTGGCGCCGGGGGCCACAGGGAATGAACGCCACGTGAGGCCGGGCGCCCCGACCCAGACCGGCTCTTCTTTCGCAAGCCGAGGAAGGACGAGCGGCAACTCCAGGCCCGGGCGCGATTCCACCAGCCCATCGCGGACGCCGTGGGGAAAGGCCTTGCGCGAAGGCGGCGCCATCTTGCCGCCGACGGCCACGTCGATCGGGGGCCTCTGGGTTGCGCCCCCCGCCCAGACCAGGGAGGCGCCGTCCGCCAAGAACACTTGGAGGCGATAGACAATCCCTCCGGGCTCCTCGAGGATCTCCAGGGCACCGACCTTCAGTAGAAGCCCTTCCACAGTCAGTCCTCCGAATTCTCCTGCCACCGATGGGGGCTGTCTCTTATACACATCTGACGCTGCCGACGATATGCAGTGTGTAGA
>CAJXRJ010000642.1 GCA_913058555.1 uncultured bacterium | reverse complement strand
CACTGCATATCGTCGGCAGCGTCAGATGTGTATAAGAGACAGGCGTCCGGGAGCTTTCGCTGGCGTCGGGCTTCAAGCCGCGGACGCAGCCGGATCTCGTGGTGGTCCTTGGGGGCGACGGCAGCGTGCTCACCGCCGCACGGCTCTTCCAGGACCGGCCGGTGCCCACCATCGGCATCAACTTTGGGCGCGTGGGGTTCCTCGCGTCCCTCGAAGTGTCCGGGTGGAAGGAGGGACTCGACGACGTGCTCAGCGGCCGGGCCCTCGTGGAGAATCGCATGCGCCTCGGCGCCCGCGTCATCCGCGCCAGCGGCGAGGAGGGCCCACTCACGGTGGCCATGAACGACGTGGTGATCTCACGGGGCGCGACGCCTTCGATGGCGCAGTTTGACCTGCTTTCCTCTGGACGCCAGGTCACAAGCTACCGGGCTGATGGCTTGATTTTCGCGACGCCCAGCGGCTCCACCGCCTATTCCCTCGCGGCGGGGGGGCCCATCCTCGACCCGGCCTTGCGCGCCATCGTCCTGACGCCGATTTCGGCCCACGCTCTTTCCCACCGACCCCTGGTGCTCGGACCACGCGCGTCCCTTGACGCTCGCGTCAGCGACACTGGCGGCGCCGTGGCCCTCGATATCGATGGCATCATGGTGGAGGAGTTGAACGAGGGAGACAGCGTTCGGCTTGGGGCATGCGAAGAGCCCTACCCGCTCCTCACGATTCACTCGTTCGATCCGTGGCAGCGCCTGCGCGATCGATTGGGCTGGTCTGGTAACTTCGGTTAGCCAAGTTTTGCCGCTGGGGGAGGCTCCAGTGGGGGGGGGCTGCGCCCTTTGGATCCCTGGCATCCGTACTAGGGCGTAGAGGCTTCGGGTGGAAACATGGGCACACTCTTCCCGGGCGTGGGAACTTGCAAGCGGGCCGTTCGGCCGCTTCCCCATGTCCTGGTTGGCGCAACTTCGCGTCACGAGAGAAAAGCACCCAGCAGCAAAATGATCCACGAAGTCACCGGCGACATCCTCCTTTCAAGTGCCCAGGCCATGGCTCATGGAGTGGCACCCAATGATCACTTTGACTCTGGCCTGGCGCTTGCTCTCCGCGAGCGCTGGCCAGCCATGGCAAAGGACTTCCGGCACTACGCGCACCAGGAGCACCCGAAGCCCGGGGGCGTTTGGTTCTGGGGCGGCGCCGGCGGCGTCAGGATCTTCAACCTCATGACGCAAGAGGGCTCGCACGAGCGCGGCTCCAGGCCGGGCAAGGCAACCGTCTCGAACGTGCGCCATGCGTTCCAGGCCTTGGCCAAGGTCCTCAAAGAAGAAGGCATCGAGAGCCTGGCGCTGCCACGGGTGGCCACCGGAGTCGGGGGCCTGGGCTGGGATGAGGTCCGTCCCGTGATGGAAGAGACCCTTGGTGGCGCTGGGATCCCGATCTACGTCTACACCCGCTACGAGAGCGGTGTCGCCGCAGAAGAGCCCGGTCTGACCAGGTCGTAGCGTCCGCGGCCATTCGCGTTCGAATTGGGCGTCGCCGTATTGGGTTGCCGCCTTCAGGGCTCCGGCAGCCCGGGGAGTTTCTCTCCCCGGGCTGCCGGAGCCTTTTTTTGTTTGGGCCAGTCATTCCAGCCATGGGCGGCGGAATTGTGGCGGCGCCGGAGTGACGCCTTGGCGGTGGAGCTGCCTGGTGAGCTGGTGAGCTGGTGGGGTTGGCCGAGGATGGCGCTACGAGTCCGGTTTCTGTCGCACTAGTGTTGGGCGTCGTCGCGAGGCTTGACCTTGGCACCGTCGCTGAGCCGGTCACTGGGATACACCACGACGACGTCGTCCTGGGCGAGCCCCGTCACGATCTCCGCGACTCTTCCATCGCGGTGCCCGAGCGTGACCGCGCACTTGGCCGCCCGACCGCCTGAGACGCGGAACACTGACCACCCCGCCTGGGTCTTGAAGAGCGCGCTCTCCGGGACCAGGACGAGGTCGTCGCCGGCCCAGATCACGACCTGGACTTGGACGCGGAACCCGTCCCCCAGGGGGGCATCGGCCTGTTCACCCCGAATGAGATCGAGGACGACATTCACACGCTGTTCCTCGATACCCAGCGACGAGATCTTCGTCGTGGCCGCCGGCTCGATCCGTCGGACACGGGCGCTCAAGGGATAGTCCCCACCCCAACCGTCGATGATGGCATGCATCCCAGGCTGGATCCGAACAGCCTCTGAGGTGAGGTAGTCCGCCACGATCTCAAGCTGTGAGGTATCGCCCACTTCCACGAGGGGCTCGCCGATGCGCACGGGCCCGGCGCTCTCTCGCAGGACCCGAAGGACCTTGCCGTTGACCGGTGCGCGGACCGTCAGGAGCTGGCGCGCGGGGGGAGCGACGGCTTCGTCTTCGCCCGCTAGTTCCGAGTGCGGACGAGCCCGAAGAAGCGCAGCGCGGGCCTCCTTCAGTTCATGGGTCGCCACGTCGATGTCCGCCTGGGCCACCGAAACTTCTGCTTCGCGAAAGAGGACCTCGCGCTCTGCGTTGGCGACGTTCTGAATGCTGACCGCTGCCCCAGCCGCCTTCTGGCGGGTGAGGTCCTCCTCGGCCGAGCGCAATAGCCTCTTGGCCGCCTGGGCGCGCTCCTCCGCTCGCTCTAGGCCCGCGTGCACCGCGCCGACCCGCGCCTCGGCGATCGCGATCGAGCGATCGTCCAGGAGTCCAGGCGCGAGGGGTTCGACCGTTGCGATGGGGGTCGTTCGGGCGATGATGGCGTCGCCTGGGTCAAGTCCAATGCGATGCAGCATTCCATCGAGGGGGGCCAGGACCCTGTGCCGCTCGCGGACGCGGGTCGTGCCTTCTTCGTTGAGGGTCACGACCAGCGATCCTGCCTCGACTGCGGCCACCTCAACGGGCAGCGCGCGCTCGGCGAATGCGATCCAAAGTGTGGCTGCCAACGCGAGGGCGACAAGGGTCCAAGTGATGAGTCGTCTCATGGGAATCAGGCTCGGGTCTTCAATACCTCGATCATGTCGAGTCGCTGGAGGCGCTTTTCGATCAGGACGCTAGCTAGGGCTGTCGCCAATAGGACCACAAGACCAGTGCGCGCGTGGCTGGCCGGGTCGATGACCAGGGCGATGGTGAACATGTCCGATTCAAGGCCGACGAGCGTCCCCCATGCGAGGAGCCAGCCCAGGCCGAATCCAACGGGGATCGATAGCACCGAAAGCAACGATAGCTCCCCCAGGAGCACTCCCGCGATCTCCGTGCGCCGGTAACCGAGGACGCGCATGGACGCGAGTTCGCGGCCGCGCTCCGCCAGGGCAATTCGAGCGTTGTTGTAAACCACCCCCGCGACCAGGATCGTGGCGAACAGAACAAGGAAGATGGCCATGAAGGTCATGCTGGCGGCGCTTTGCTCGTCAAAGCGCCGCAGTTCGTCCCGGCGTGCATGGTAAGAGGAGATCAATGGGGCCTCTGCCAGGGCTTCGTTCAGGTCCTCTAGCCTGTCCTCGTCCACGACGAGGTGGGCGGCGTTGAAGGACGGTCCGTCCCCGAGGAGTCCTGAGAGAACCGTCAGGTCCATGCGAGCTCCGGGACCAAGGGCCGTGGGGTCGATGCTCGCGACGCCCATGCTCTGGCGCCTTCGTGTGCCGTCCAAGAGCTCCACATGAACCATGTCGCCCACCCGGACCGCCAGGGTCCTCGCGAGGGTCTTACTGATGGAGACCACCGGCGTCGCTGGGGACAGCGCGCGGTGGACGCCGGTCGCCGGCGGCCGCAGGATCGAATCGCGCTCAATGCCCTCCAGAGCGACCCGCTGGCTGCGCGTCTCGGCGGAGATGCGAGCAGGGACGAGCCTCATGCCCTCCACGTGCCGCACGCCAGGAAGACGCTGGAGGCTATTCAGTACGCTACGCGCCCGGGGATGGGCGAAACGAACGGTGATGTCCTCGTGCTGATTGACCTCGAATTGCTCGTTCACCAGGGCGCTGACGGAATCCTGCATTGCGAGCCCCGAGAGGAGCAGCGCGCCGCCGCTGGCGGCCCCGAGCACGTTGAGGGTGGAGCGGAGGGGCTGGCGCGCGATGTTGCGCAGCATGATGCGAGCGGTGATGGGGAGCCGGGCCATGAGCCAGCGGCGCTCGAAGAGGGAGGTGCCGAACGAGGGGGGCGCCGGATCGCGCATCGCTTCGGCGGGTGGAAGGGCCATGGCCGCCCTCAGTGCGTGAACCGCGCCCACGACGCCCGAAAGGACGGCGATCGCCCCGGCGAATGCGGCGAGTTCAAACGACAGTTCGTGCTCGAGTCTGGGAAAGCGAAAGCTATCGCGGTAGAGGTTGAGCTGTCTCTTATACACATCTGACGCTGCCGACGATATGCAGT
>CAJXRJ010000641.1 GCA_913058555.1 uncultured bacterium | reverse complement strand
GGTAGAGGTTGAGCATCCCAGAGCCCATCCACTTGCCGGCGGCGAGGCCAGCTAGGGTCGCGGCGCATGAGCTGATGAGCACGAGCGTGCCGTAGTGAAGGGCGATGGACGAATTGGAGTAACCAAACGCCTTCAGAACCGCGATCTCCGCCCGCGACGCGGCGATGATCCGGCCCATGACGATGGCGAAGAGGACCGTCGCGACCGAGAAGAAGATCGCAGGCAACAGGGCGGCAAGGGTGCTCAGCTGATCGAGCTCGTTGGCGAGGAACCAATGGGATTCCTGGTCCTCTCTGCCAAAGGCGCCCAGCCCACCAAACGGATCCAGGACGAGGTCCACCAGCCTGATGACTTCCTGCTCCTGCGCGGCGGCTGACAGGCGAAGGGACACATCATTGAAGGCCCCCTGCATGTCGAACGCAGCGGCGACCGCGGATCGGCCTGCCCAGAGGATCCCAAAGGCCAAGTCGTCAGGGGCGACGGAGCCTTCGGCGCGGGCCAGCACGTACTCAGGGGACATGGCAAGGCCGACCACGCGGAACTCGAGTTGTCGCTCTTGCACGATGGCCGTCACGGCGTCGCCGGGTCGGATGCCCCATGCATTGGCGAACGGAGCGTACACGGCGACTTCGTCGGTGCGGCCCGCAGTGGGCAGGCGACCGAGCGTGACGTAGGGCGCATTGAGCCTGGGCTCCCCAGAGTCGGGCACGGCCACGATCTTGCCGGTGATCGGAAGGCTGGAGCCCTGGACGCCGAGGGTCACGGCGGCCACGACGCGCGTTTCCACGTGCGAAACTCCCGGGATGGCCTGGAGCCGCTCAGCCACGGACTCGGGCGCGCGTACGACGCTACAGAAGACGTCAGCGAAACGCTGGTCCGCGTAGAGATCGCTCATCGCCGACTCCAGGGACGAGAGCGTGCTTCGCATCGTGATGAAGGTGGCGACCCCGCTGGCCACTACGGCGGAGATGGCCAGGAGCTGGCCACGTAGGCGCCATGCATCACGGATGGCCTTGCGGTGGAGAGGGGAGGGCTTCACCAGACAAGGTCGCGGGGGGCCTTCCTCTCGGAGTTCCTTCGGTCGGCCACGAGCTTGCCATCTGCGATGCTCAGGACCCTGTCCGCCATGTCCGCGATGGCTTGGTTGTGGGTGATGACCAAGGTCAATGTGCCCGTCTCGCGGTTGGCCCGCTGCAGAGCCTCCAGGACGAGGATGCCAGTCCCGATATCGAGTGCCCCTGTGGGCTCGTCGCACAGGAGGATCGAAGGACGCTTCGAAATGGCCCTTGCGATGGCGACGCGTTGCTGTTCGCCGCCGGAGAGCTGCGAGGGGAAGTGACTCCAGCGATCCCCGAGTCCCACGAGCTCAAGCGCCGCGCGTGGCTCCATGGGATCTTCGGCGATGGCGGTCACGAGGGCGACGTTCTCCTCGGCCGTGAGGCTTGGGATGAGGTTGTAGAACTGGAAGACGAAGCCCACGTGCCGGCGGCGGTACGCGGTGAGCGCACGATCCGTGGCCGAAGAGAGGGTACGATCCTTGTAGCGCAGCGAGCCCTCGGTCGGCGCGTCAAGGCCGCCCAGGATGTTGAGGAGCGTGGACTTTCCGCTGCCCGAAGGGCCGAGCAGCACGACAAACTCGCCGGGAAAGAGATCAAGGTCCACGCCTCGCAACGCGTGGACGGACACCTCGCCCATCCGGTAGACCTTGGTCAATCCTTCCGCGCTAAGGGCTACCTGGCGCGGCGAAGCCTCTGGCTGAGTCTCAGTGAGCACGGCTGGCTAGCGAATGGCGCCCCGCTCTGCCGCAAGGGACACACAGGCGCGTTTCGCACCCTGTTCTTCACGGCGGATCGAAGGCGGACGGGGGCGCAGCAGACAATGGGTGCGGATCCCGCGGCTCATGGGGTGCATCGTCCCCTGTGGAGTCCCCCGTCCCCACTGGGCCTAGTGCGTAGGTGGGGGCCGCAGAATGGGTAGCTGAGGTCCCGGCGGGGCCTCGAGGGGCGGCCGGGCCGCTTCACCCGTCCTTTGGCTCGCTCCGCGACCCCGCCGCAAATTTCTTTCCAGGCTGGACGTCGAGGACGATGCGCTTCGGCGCCGCGAGGCATTCCTCGAATCGGCAGGTCCAGACCTGACCCTCCTCCACGCCCGCCACCGTGTGCCCGCTATCGATCACGGGTCCGTTCTCGATGAGGTAGTGGGCGAGGCTGGTGAGCAGGTGTGCCACCGGGCCCGGGTCGAGCGCCTTGAAGTGGCATTGGAGGTCGGGCAATCCGATCTCGTGGAGGCCGCGGGTGTCCATGAGCTGGGTGCCGTCCTTCGGGTTGAGGTAGCGCACGTTGACGCAGCCGGGCCTGGCCTCGGGAGCCTCCGTCCATTCTGCCAGGGCATCCTCGACGGAGAGGACCTGCTGGCTGTGTTCGAACGCCAGGGCGATGGGATCCGTGATCTCTGTCAACGCCCGCAGGACGGCGTGGAAGACGGTCATGCGGGCCTGGGGATCGAGGGGGCCCGTCATGAGCTCAAGGACTTTGACCTCGCTGGTCGCCCCGCGGACGAGGTCGGCGGCGTTCTCGGTGGCCCATGACTGCTCGACGAGGTCCGCGTAGTCGCTCACGGGCTCATTGCGATCTAGCCCGGCGATCATCGTCTGCGCGGGCATCTCTCCCTCCGCAAAGGGAACCATGAAGCCCGGGTGGGAAAGCACGAGCGGCTGGGCGCTGGCGTGGGTCTCGACGGCCTGGCCGGTCAGCTGCGCGGCCCTGGCCACGACCGCGTCGATATCGACTTCCGGGTGGCCGGTATAGAGGAGGGCGACTTGCTGGAATGCCATAGCGTGTTTCTAACAGGTTGGAGGGCGTGGGGCACAGGTTAGAGGTGCCCCGCTCCTGCGAGGAGCGATAAGGTGCACCGATGGCACGTATCTCAAGAACCTGCCCAGCAGGCCAATTCGTGATCGCTGGTGCGGCGCTTTCCCTGCTCGTCCCATTCGGAATGGCCGCCCCTCAGGGGGAGCAGGAAGCCGCCAAGGGGCAGCAGGCAGTGGCGCCTGGGCCGGAAGTCATCTGGGAATTCGACGCGGGGGAGTACCAGTTCAGCGAGGTGATCGCCGGCTTCGGCAAGGTCTTTGCGTTGGATCGAAAGGGGAAGATCCACGCCCTCGACGGTGCCGAGGGGGATCTGCTTTGGTCGACCGAAGGCAAGCTGAGCCTGTCCTATTCGTTCGGGCAGGCGATCGCCCAGATGCCGGGGCTAACGGCCGTGGTGGTTTCGAGTGACGTGGGGCTCTTGGCCCTCGACCCCAAGACCGGGGGAGAGATCTGGCGCACGGAGAATCCGCTTGGGTTCGCGGGCCCCGCCTGCGCGGAGAAGACGATTGTCGCCGCCAGCGCGGACGGCAACATCTACGGCTTTGATCCCGCCACCGGCAAAGTCCTTTGGACGCACGATTGCATGGCGGACGCGCCGGAGGATCCACCGGGCTTCGACGGCAAACGGGCGCGCTTCGAAGGCAAGCCGGCTCGGCCCCACGGTGCCACCACGGACGGCAAGCTGGTTTTCGTGTCGATCTTTGACCAGTGCCGGACCATCGCAGTGGACGCAATCACGGGCAAGCGCGTTTGGAGCTACCGAACCCAGGGCTGGCTGTCGGGACCGCCGAGTTTCGGCCCTGGCCACGTCTTCATCGGGAGCCAGGATCAATACCTTCACGCGGTGGACAAGACCACCGGCGAACTCCAGTGGAAGGTCAAGACCAAGTCCCGCGTGCCGCGGGGCGGAACCCTGGCGGGGGACACGCTGTACTTTGGAGCCTGCGACGCGCTGCTCTACGCAGTGGACGTGGCCACCGGGGACATTCGCTGGAAGTTCGAGACGGAACACGACGAGGGGCGCGGCGCACCGATCTATAGCTCTCCGGTCGTTTTTGGAAGCAAGGTCTACCTTGCTGCCATGCGTGGCAAGGTGTACTGCGTCGACGCGAAGTCGGGGGAGCTCCGGTGGAAGACCGAGCCCGTTCCGGCCTCGGAGATCAACAGCGAGTTAGCGACCGACGGGGAACGCTTCTTCCTCACTACACGAAAGGAGATCGACGGCGCCGGGGAGAGCACGGTCATCGCGCTACCCAAGTGAAAGGCGACGCGTGCTTCCGTTCCCGCCGCGGAGCATCAGGTGGGCATCGGTGCGGAGGAGTCGGCCTGGATCATGCCGTCTTCCATGTAAAGCACCCGGTCGCAGCGCTTGGCGAGGCGCTCGTCGTGGGTCACGAGCAAGAGCGAGACGCCCCGCTCTTGCTGTTCGTCCAAGAGCAGCTCAAGGACCTTTTCACCGGTGCCCCGGTCCAGGTTCTGTCTCTTATACACATCTGACGCTGCCGACGATATGCAGTG
>CAJXRJ010000640.1 GCA_913058555.1 uncultured bacterium | reverse complement strand
CCCTCCCAATAGGCGCCTGCGCTCCCAGCCCTCCGGTTTCTCCTCCTTCCCTGGTGCGTCGGCGGAGCCGACTCGCGCTCTCCCCGTCTGTGTGACCGCCCAACGACCTACTTGTTGTAGATCACAGGCATCTGGCCCTGCCACTGCTCCCACAGCTCACCGCCCTCGGCGAGTCGCGCCATGAAGTCGGCCACGTTGATTCGGCTGGTTTTCCCCGCGTCGAAGATGGCGCTGCGCGTGGGCGAGGGATGCAGCTCGTAATCAGTGACAGCCTCCTCGTCGGTGAGGCCATCGGGCCGAACGGCGCACCACTGCAGGTGGGGATGACCGGAGCCAATCTCCGACCGTAGGAACTCCGCGGCATCTTCGTTGTCGGCATGGGGCGGCACCCCCACTCTCAGTAGGCCAATGACGCATTTTTGTGCGAAGGAGATGCGCTCGTCCAGGCCCCGGTTGCGGTTGCCCGTCGTGTTCATGAGCACGAATCGGACAGGCTCGTCCGGCGCAGTCTCTTGGACCGCGTTGCAAATTCGACGGGCAGCGTCCGTCACCAGACGCCGGGGCGAGCCAAAGACACCCTTGAAGGTGAGATTGTGGCCCAGGCAAGAGGCGACGGCCGCGCAGCCTTTGACCAGGTTCACCAAGTCTGCAGTTTCGAGATCGAGGACGCTGGCCTCGTGAATCGTGAGCCCCTCTGCGTCTGCCAAAGCCGGCGGCAAGCTGGATCGATTGCGGACGACCGCCCGAACACTCAGGCCCCGGTCGAGGAGCTGTTGCACCAACAAACGCCCGGTGGCTCCGCTTGCACCCAGAACGAGGACGGTTATCGGTGCAATCTTGGTTGTCATGGTAGATCTCAATCCGGGGATGGGGCGGGAGCCTACCCTCGCCAACGTCGAGCTATTCCATCAAGACCCCAGGAATCCCCTCCGCCGCTCGAACTCAAGGACTCGAGCGTCATTGGGTCGACCAAACCGGCGGCTCAGGAACGACGAACGGCCTATGCATAGCGTGCTCCGCAAGGGGCCGTGCACACCGACCTGCCACCCTGGCGTCATCGCCTATCTCACAGTGCACAGGACCAGAATACGTCACTGTGCAAGGGCTCGTAAAGGCGGACCTCTGTGGCCCCAAGGATCTTCATGAAACCGACAATGGGCGCGGGTCCAATAGCTTGAGTCGGAGCCCAGTGTCGACGTGCGCAAGTCGCCCTGAAGTCAGGGACTCCGGATCATCGAGAAACTTCGAGATGCTGGCTGTACCGATCGGTACAGAATGCCTAAGGTCTGCTCGTCATGCCTCGGGAAAAGACCTTCAACGTCGATGTCGCGCTACAGAAAGCCGGAGAGACCTTTTGGTCCCATGGCTACGACGCGACCTCTATGCGTGACCTCCTGGGAGCCATGGGCATCCAAAAGGGGAGCTTCTATGACACTTTTGGGAGCAAGAGGTCGGTCTACATCCGGTCTCTCGAGCAATACGTCGACACCCGCTTTGCGCACTTCTTCGGTGAGATGATCCAAGGGCAGGGCCCCATGGAGTCACTTCGGACCCTCACAGAGGTTGTCTACGAAGAGTGCATTGGCACTGCGGGGCACCGTGGTTGCATGCTGATCAACTGTGCGCTCGAACTGGCGCACAGCGATACGGGTGCTCAGCGCATCGTTCAGCGGGCGCTGGAGTTTCACGAGCAGTCCTACGCTGATCTCATTATCGCCGGGCAGCAGGCGGGTGAAATCAGCGGGGAGCTCGACGCAATGGCAACCGCCAAGGCCATGCTCGCCATCGTGATCGGCATGCGGGTCGTTTCCCGCGCTGGGGCCTCCAGGGCCACCCTTCGCACGCTCGCGGACCAGATCCTGCTACTGCTCGAACGATGACCCGTCCACGGCGAGTGCCCCTCTGGGCGCTCGCCTTTTCTTCTGCACTATTCTGTACCGATCGGTACAAAACATCAAAATTCTAGATATGACTCATAGCAACGATCCCCAGACAGCTCCCCTTCAAGGCAAAGTCGCGCTCATCACCGGGGGCACGTCTGGAATCGGCCGCGCGGCGGCGATCACGCTCGCCCAAGCGGGCGCAAGCGTCGTCATCGGAGCACGCCGCGAGGCCGAAGGCGCCGCACTCGTCGAAGAGATCGAGGCTGCCGACAGCCGCGCGATCTTCCTGAAGACGGATGTCACCCACGCAGCGGAGGTCTCCGCGCTGGTCCAAGCGGCAGTCAGTGAGTTTGGTGGCCTCGACATCGCCTTCAACAACGCCGGTATTGAAGGCGCTGGCCTCTTGCCTTTGGTGGATGAGAGCGAAGAGAACATGCGCAACGTGATGGAGGTGAACTTCTTCGGCGTGTGGAACTCGATGAAGGCTGAAGTTCCGGCGATGGTCGAGCGCGGGGGTGGCGTCATCATCAACACCAGCTCAGTTGCAGGCCTCAAGGGCTTCGGGATGTTCTCCTCCTACGTGGCCTCGAAGTTTGCGGTGGAGGGCCTGAGCCGCTCGATTGCACAAGAAGTGGCTGGCGCCGGGATTCGCGTCAATACGATTGCCCCCGGACCGATCGCCACAGCCCTCCTTGATCGCGCGACGGGCTCGGATCATTCGATGTTCACGCAACACGTCCCCATGCAGCGCGCCGGAACCACCGATGAGGTCGCGGGACTCGTCCGTTTTCTCGCCTCCGATGAAGCGGCCTACGTCACGGGGCACGCGCTACGCGTGGACGGCGGAATGATGAGCTAGCCCCTCGAACGGCGGTACTGTTTCCAACGCAAACGGGCGGCGCGGAGCCTCCGCGCCGCCCAACGCTGTAGCACGACTCCCACTCTCCGCTTGATCCCCCCCTACAAAACACATTTCCATGCCGACCGCAGCGCGCTACGAGCTCCTCGTTGGACTTCACGTCTCAGACAACGAGATCTATGCCAGTTACCGCACAGCCATGACGCCGCTCCTCGAGTCCGCTGGCGGCTCGTTCAGGTACGACTTCATGATCGAGAAGACCCTGAAGGGCGTCACGGACCCGGCCATCAACCGACTGTTCGTGATCTCGTTCCCGACCAAGGAGACAAGTGACACGTTCTTCGACGAGCCAGCCTACGCCGCCGTCAAGAGCAAGTTCTTCGAGTCCTCCGTCGATCTCGTCAAGATCATCGCAGCGTACGAACATAGCGAAGACTAGACCGGCCTCATCCCCCAGTTGGAGATGGATCAGGCGCGTGACTCACGGGGCCGACGGAACCTACCGGATATCGCCCAGCGTCTTCTCACGATGATGGATATGGCGTTCGTAGCGCAGTCCTTCCAGCGTGATCATGCTCACGCACAGGTGATCACGATTGACCCGCACGCGCGTGAAGCCAGGCGCACTTTCGCTGTAAAGCGTCGACTCGATCTTGCCCGCTGCTCGCGCTAGCGTGCTCGATCCGCTCACGACCGCGAGTCCATGACCGGGGAGTCGCAGGACTTGCAGGTCGTGATCGTGGCCGCTGAGGTAAAGATCTACTTCCCCCTCTCTGAGGAGCGATGCCAATCGCCGCTTCAGGGGCGCGGAGCCGCCATGAACGCCTCCGGACTCGACTGGATGGTGCCCGATGAGGATACGCCAGTCGGCGGTCGACTCCACGAGGATGCGCCCTAGCCAACGGAGCTGAATCTGCGAGGTCGCATCCCCCTTCACAATAGGGACGGTATCGAGGACGATGATGTCCACGGTCGATCCGTCCGGCGCCTCCTTGGAGACACGGTAGTAGCGATTCGGCATGGACCAACGATCCGAACCTGCCGTGTAGGCGACTTGCGCTTCGGCCGAACCCAAATGGTCGTGGTTGCCTAGCGCGACGTAGAACGGCACTGGAAAGTCAGAGGCTGCAAACGCATCCTCGAAATCCTCCTGGAATCGGGGCGAATCAACAGCATCGACTCCGGTCGGGTAGAAGTTGTCCCCGAGGAGAACGAAGAACGATACCGCGTCGATGCGCGCGCTAGTGGCCATCGCCTCCACGACGAGGGTCCGCTGAGTCGTGTCCTTACCGGTGTCCCCCAGGGCGATAAAGCAAAGCGATTCATCATCGGCCGTACAGGGCGGCGAGGAGGGCTCTGCCCGGAACGCGCCCCTTCCGATAGGGTCCTTGGGACTGAGCTTGTGCAGACGCCTTGCGCCAGCCACTCCGCCAATGACGATGGCCGCCCCGATGACTACGGTCGCGACCAGGCGTGCCTTTACCATATGAGCACTGTCGCACCGCTCGCCGAGGGCTCCGAATTACAAGGCGGTCACCTTCAAGAGAAGCCTTACCGAAGTACTTCGGCAAGGCTCCAAGCCCCTGCTCCCGCTTGACTTCCTGTCTCTTATACACATCTGACGCTGCCGACGATATGCAGTGTGTAGATC
>CAJXRJ010000639.1 GCA_913058555.1 uncultured bacterium | reverse complement strand
AGGTGAGAATATGGGCGGCGCGCTGATCCGTCTGAAGATGGATAGGGGTATCCCTGTCGACATGTTCTCGTGCCACACGGCGACTGTCGAAGGCTACACCATCGAGGGCCACGTTCCGCCAGCCGACATCGCCCGGCTGCTTGAGGAAAGTCCCGACGCCATCGGTCTTGCCGTGCCCGGCATGCCCATCGGCTCGCCCGGCATGGATTTCGGCGACGATGCCGAAGCCTACGACGTCTTTCTGGTGAAACCGGACGGCACTACCGAAGTCTTCTCGTCCTATCCGGCGAGCTGAAGTGGAGCAGGTCGCAACACTTTCGCCTGTCGCACTCGGCTTTCTGGGCAGTCTCGCCGCCGGTCTGATGACCGCCGTCGGAGCGACGCCCGTCCTTTTGGGCAAGACCCCCTCGCGCAAATGGCGCGATATCTCGCTCGGTTTTGCTGCTGGGGTCATGCTTGCCGCATCGTTCTTCTCGCTCATCATCCCCGCCCTCGACGCGGCAGAGGGGCGATACGGAGACGGTGCGATACCTGCACTGATCGTCTGCATCGCGATCCTGATGGGCATCCTCGGCCCGTCGGACCCGAACTCGATCATCCCGGCCGTCACCCTCGGCGCCGCAATCTGCGTGGCGACGTCCATGTGCGCGGACATGATGGCGGACCTCAAGACTGGTTACTTGGTGGGCGGCCGCCCGCTCAAGCAACAGGTCGCGCAAATCGCGACGTGCTGGATCGGCCCTGGGGTCTCACTCGCGGTGGTGATCTTGCTCTGGAACGCCTACGGATTCGGTCCGGACCAAGCCGGTGTCATGTGGGAACGGGTCACAGCAGACGGCCCCGAAGCGATCGCCACCTACCAGGCCGCAGGAGGCACCGCGACCCAGCTCGCGGAGGGCGTCCCGGAGCTCGGCGCGCCGCAGGCGGGTGCGCTCCAGGCCGCGATCAACATCGTCCAAGAGGGCAACATCCCCCTGGGCAAGTACCTCACCGGAGCCGTGCTCGGCGTGGCCGTTTCACTACTCGTCTCGACCGGCCTCGGCGTGATGGTCGGGCTCTCGCTCTACCTGCCGTTTAAGTACATGATCGTGTTCGGCATGGGCGGGCTGATCAGCATCCTGCTCACGCGCACGAAGGGTCCGAAATTCGTCGAGGAGAAGGGCGTTCCGCTGGCGGCCGGACTGATCGTCGGCGACGCACTCGTGAACATCATCAATGCGTGCGTCAAGGTCGCGCAGTCCATCGCGTAACTGCGGATTCGAGCCATGAAGAACCTGTTTCCGAACCTGCTGATCGTCCTCGGCTTCTGCGTCGGCACCATCGGTGCCACCGGTTTCCACTCCCCGGCGGACTCTGCCAATGCCCAGGGCCTCACGGCTGGGGAAGAGCCCGCCACGGAGAGTTACGCCTGGGCCTTCCTCATGGGTGGGATGGTCTTGCTCGGCGCCGGCGCCGTCCTCGGCCGCGGCGCGAAAGATGACGCCCATGCCGGGGGCAAGTCCGGCGCCGTCGCAGCCATCCGGAAGGAACTCGTGGAGATCCAGTCACTCGTGGTTGGGCTCGACGAGTCAAAGGGCACGCTCGAGAACGCGGAGCTCATGGCGCGCATCGACGACATGCGCACCGGAATCTTGTTTGACCTGGGCAGCCGCAGCGACTCGTTCGCCTCACAGATCGGCTTCGACGCCTACGCCCACATCTGGGGCGACTTCGCCACGTGCGAACGCCTCCTGAATCGGTGCTGGAGCATGGCCGCCGACGGGCATAGCGACGAAAGCCGCGCCGAACTCCCCTTAGCCCGCGCGGCCATCGACTCCGCGGTCGGTTCCTGCGCATCGCTCGCCTGACGGGACACGCGGGAACGAGGACAGTAGAATCAGCCCATGGCCGACCCCATCCTCGATCTCCCCTGCGCCGCCTGTGGGGCACGCAACCGCGTTCCGCGCGGTCGACTGAAGGACGTTCCCGTTTGTGGTCGCTGCAAGAATGCGCTGCTGCCGGAGCATCCCGTGTCCCTTGATGACACGAGCTTCTCGAAGTACGTATCGCGCAGCAGCCTTCCGATCATCGTCGACTTCTGGGCCGAATGGTGCGGCCCCTGCAAGGCGATGGCGCCCCAGTTCGAAGCTGCCGCGCGCGAACACCTCGGCCAAGTCCTCTTCGCCAAAGTCGACACCGAAGCAGCCCAGGGAACCGCGGGCCAGTTCGGGATCCAATCGATCCCCACGCTCGTGCTCTTCCGAGACGGCCAAGAGGCCGCACGACAAAGCGGCGCCCTGTCAGCGGCCCAGATCGGCCAATGGCTCAGCCAGCACACCGGTTGACCGGCACGGCACTCGATCACTCCGGCAAGGCTGCTTCGAGTGCAGCGCGCTGTTGCTGGAGTCGGATCCAACCAAGGGCGGAGGGTTGGGCCCGTTCGGCGGGGGTCCCATGGGCCGTGACCCATTGACGGTGCTGCGTGAGCAGCTGGCTTAGCCATTCCAGATCGGGCCGAAGGAGCGTGGATCTAGGTGGGCCGCCGGCAGAAGTGGTCACTGCAACCCCGAGGAGAGTTCCGCCTTTCAGAATGGCCGGCCCTCCGGAGTCCCCCGGGACCAACGGAGCATCGCAGCGGATGACGTGCACCTGCAAGGGCGCTTCGCTCCCGGGCCCATTTGTGGCCCGGCCCGTCGCCTTGAACGTGCAGGCACGCGACCCGAGGACAACGCCCCCGGCCAGTCGTATCGTCGTGGCACCTGCGCCGCCAACGAGCACGTGCGCCCCCTTCGGTGGAGTGGCGCTCACTGACCATGGCATGCAGGCCAGGAGCTCCTCTCGGCCGCTCGGCGCATAGACAACCGCCAGATCACAAGGGGGCAACTCGCCGGGATCCACCGGGGTCGCTGAGTCCAGTCCGTTCCAAATGACGGTGCCCAGGACCTCTATGGGTGAAAGCTCTCCCCTTCCACATAGCAGCAGACACTGGCCCGACCCGACGCAGTGGCCAGCGGTGAGGAAGTAACCATCTGCGCCGATGGGAACCGCCGCACTGACCTGCTTGGTGACAGATCCATCTGCGGCCACCCCAACCCAACCCTTGCCCGGCTGGCCGGAAGGCGCCGGTTGGAGGTCCAACCCAACGCTGTTGTCCCATTGGATGGCCGTACGATGGAGCAGGTAGTCAAAGGAGCTCGCCTCGCCCACCTGGATTCCCTCCCACGGCCCGAGTGAGGCCGAACGCAGCGGCCCGTGCCGCCCTGCGACCTGGTCCCGAACCGAAGGCTCGCTGCGCTGGCAAGCCGCCAGGCCTGCAACAAGAATGAGAACGTGGCGCACCGCCTGCATGTGGTCGAGCATACGCGCAGGCCTCGGCGCCGGCCCGGGTCCACGCTGCGGGGCCGCTTCGGGGCCCCGCGGAGCGGGAAGCGCCCATTCTCCGCGGCCGCCGCCCACTGGAAGCGGCCTACGGCGCGCGAAGCCTGCCCCCCCTCTGCGGCACATCGCCACACGCCCTTGCTGTAGTGCAGACCCACGGGCCTGGCCCCCATCGAGGCTCCCATCGAGGCCCCTGGCGGCCGCGGGGACCCGGGGCCACGTGGCAGCCCGCGGGGGAGGGCCCTATCGCGGCAGTTTCAAGTGGAGTCACGGCACTCAAAAGTCGATCAAGAACCGCCTAGGTCCGCTGGCGAGCCCCTCGCACCGCCTGATCTTGGAGTAAGATCGGAGTGTCATAGGAGTGCGATTGGGGTGCCCCCACCGCCTCCTGCCCCCTAGAGAGCCCTTTCCGTGCGCGAAACCAAAGTCACCGTCAAGATCCCCAGACCCCTGTATCGGAAGATCCAGCAGGTCGTCGACGGGTCCGGTTTCAACTCCCCCACGGACTTCATCGTCTTCGTGCTGAGGGACCTCATGGGAGATACACCCGCTGCCAAGGCCGACCCGACCCCGGGTGTGGACGCGAAGGAGTTCTCCCAGGCCGAGCTCGACGACATCCGCAGAAAGCTCGAGAACCTCGGCTACCTGTGAGCCAAGCCTTCGATTCGCCACCCCTGGCGCGCCCTCTCTTCCTCCGCCCACCCGACGCGGCCCCCTCTCCAATCACGCTCTGATCCCATGGGACTCTTCGACAAGTTCAAAAAGAAGCCTGCCGCCCCCGCTGGCCCGCGGCCCCGGCTGCCCATGCGCCCGGGGATGATCCAGAAGCCTGACCCCCAGGGCGAGAACCACCTCGTGATCGTCATCCTCGACTCGTGTCGCTACGACGCATTCATGGCAGCCGAGACGAAGACGATTGCGAAGCTATCCGGCGGCAAGGTCGAGAAGCGCTACACCTACGCTTCCTGGACGGCCCCCTCCCACTACAACCTCTTAACCGGCCTCCTGCCCCTGTCTCTTATACACATCTCCGAGCCCACGAGACTAGGCATGATCTC
>CAJXRJ010000638.1 GCA_913058555.1 uncultured bacterium | reverse complement strand
GTGCGGGACCGCGCGGGGGCGCTCCCAAGAATGCGATACGGGGCGGCGGTCCATGGACCGCCAGGGGGGTGACGAACAGGATGCGGGGCGGTTCACAGATTCGCCAGCCGCTCGCGCTTCTCCATTTCGGACAGAGCCTCCAGAAGGGACTCCAGACGTCCCTCGATGACACTGTCCAAGTTGAAGTTCTTGCGCTCCCCATCCTCGATGCGGTGATCCGTCACCCGATTCTGGGGGAAGTTGTAGGTGCGAATGCGGGCGCTGCGGTCTCCGGTACCGACCAGGGTCCGCCGGGTTTCCGACCTCTCCCGGGCGATCCGCTCCTGCTCCCGCTCAAGCAGGCGCGAACGGAGGATTCGCATGGCCCGAACCTTGTTCTTGTTCTGGCTACGCTCGTCTTGGCAGACCACCACAATGCCAGAGGGCTCGTGGGTGATGCGCACGGCGGACTCGACCTTGTTGACGTGCTGGCCACCGGCGCCGCCCGCGCGCATGGTGTCGATTTTGAGGTCGGTATCGTTGATATCAATCTCAGCGTCTTCCGCTTCCGGAAGGACCGCCACCGTGGCCGCCGAGGTGTGGATACGGCCTTGCGTTTCCGTTTGGGGAACCCGCTGCACCCGATGGCCACCCGACTCAAATCGAAGAAGCCGCCAGGCATCCGGGCCGGAGATGCCAAAGGAGATCTCCTTGAAGCCGCCCACGTCGCTCGCGTTCTCGTTGAGCAGCTCCATCTTGAGCTTGTGGTCGCTGCAGAACCGGCCGTACATCCTGAAGAGGTCGCCGGCAAAAAGCGTCGCTTCATCGCCGCCCGCGCCAGCGCGGATCTCCATGATCACCTTCGTTCGCTCGTCTTCTGGCTCGGCGATCAGCGCCAGCTTGACTTCGTCGTCGAGACGCGCCGTCTCCTCTTCCAGCGCGGCCAGCTCTTCTTGCGCAAGGGCAACGAACTCGGGATCAGCGCCGTCGGCAACGATCGACTCGGCTTCCATCCGTCGAGCCTCGACCTGACTCAGCTCGGCGTACATCTTCCAGGCGTGCTCGAGGGTGCCTCGCTCCCGAAGGAGGGCCGGCAGCCTCTTTCCATCCGCCGCGACCTCGGGGTTGGACAGCTCCAAAGTGATCGCGTCGTAGCGCTCCGCGCGTTCGCGCAGTGCGGAGACCAAGGCAGGTTCAAACGACACGGTGAGCTCGTCCAGGGGTCAGCCAGCTGTAAGGCCAGCGAAGAGAAGCTGCCGAGTAGAAGCAGCGGGAGATGGCAGCCAGTTGCGGCGATCTCGGCTTCACGCCCAAGGGGCAGGTCGAGGTCGCCACGGCCACGTCGCCGCCACCCGTTGAGCAGCGGCGACGGCGGGCCGTTATTGAATCGCGGGCGCGAGCCCGTGCAATCAGGACTTGGCCGCCTTCTTGGCGAACTTCTTCTTGAACCGGTCCACGCGGCCAGCCGCATCGACGAACTTCTGGTTCCCCGTGTAGAACGGGTGGCACACGTTGCAGATCTCGATCTTGAGCTCCTTCACGGTGGCCATGGTTTCGAACGAGTTGCCACAACCGCAGCGAACGGTGCAGTCGACGTAGTTTGGGTGGATCTTGGCTTTCATAGGATTGGTTCCGATTCTGGCGCTCCATGGTGGCGGAGGCGCCCGGAGGACAATTGTGCGGGCGAAAAGAATAGCCTCACGCGGGG
The DNA here is from genome assembly GCA_913058555.1 of uncultured bacterium. GTDB lineage: Bacteria > Planctomycetota > UBA1135 > UBA1135 > Saltatorellus. The sequence continues at coordinate 2,728 of CAJXRJ010000638.1, read as the reverse complement.
AAAGGCACCCTACCCTTTCTGGTTCATTCCCTTGGGGGCATCGGATCTGGCCCGGGTTTCGCGAGGGGATGCCGTTCTCGGGAGCCCGCGAGGGCGCGCCTGAGGAGGTCCAGAGTCCGCTCGACCGGGAGTCCGACTACGTTGTCGAATCCCCCACCCTCAAGCCCCGTCACGAACCGGTCGGCATTCTCCTGGATGGCATAGGAGCCCGCCTTCCCGATCCATTCTCCGCTGGCCACGTAGTCAGCGATCTCGTTGGCCGAGAGCTCCCTCATCGAGACGAACGTCGTCTCATGATCGGCCAGCTGAAGGTCACCACTGGGGACATTGAGCATCGCCACCGCGACGCCAGTAACCACGCGATGGCGAGATCCAGACAGGGCCTCGAGCATCGCGGTCGCTTCCTCGGCGTCCGCGGCCTTCTCGAGGAAGCGCCTGCGGGGATCACTATCCTCCCCAAGAACCACCAGGGTGTCAGACCCGATGATGGCGACGGGCTCCCCATCTGGAAGCTCCCTGCGGAGGTGGTCCCGAACGAAGGTCGCTTTGCGCAGGGCCAGGTCCCGGGCCACCTCCCCAGCGGCAAGGTCGTAACGGATCGTTTCATCCACGTCCGCGGGCCGGATCTCAAACGCGATACCAGCCCCACGCAGGAGCTCGTGGCGCCGCGGGGAGGCGGAAGCGAGCACGATTCGCGGTGGAAGATCCATCATTGGAGCGAGCTGGCCCAAGGGCGCGAAGTCGGCAGAGTCCGCCGGTCAGGCCACCTGGGATGGAAGGGGATATGCGGCCATGCACATCCCCCTCCCGCCGGCATCAGCGGCGTCGGGAGGTTGCCTTCTTGGATGAGGTCTTCTTGGCGGCGGCCTTCTTCTCGGCTGCTGCCTCCTTCTTCAGGGCTGCCTTAGCCGCGGCTGCGTCGGCGCGCTTCTTGTCTGCCTCGCGCTTCTTCTTATCCGCAGCGGCCCCTTTGGCCCTCGCTTCAGCAAGCTTCTTCTCCTCGGCCTTGCGCTTACGCTCGAGCTCGCGTGCGCGCTTCTTGGCCTCGGCCTCCTGCTTCTTGCGTTCGCGCTCGTCCTCTTTGCGAAGGCGCTCTTCCTCGCGCTTCGCAGCGGCCTCGGCGCGGGCAATAGCGGACTCACGCTCCTTGGACGTCTTCTGGCCGAACGGAGTCTCGTGGAGCGACTTGACCGTGATGTAGATGGGCTCGTCTTCGTCCTCCCAGCGCTCCAGAATCTCGTGGAACGCCAGGGTGAACTCGAGCTCTTTGCCCTTCGGGACCAGGGGCTCAATGGTGGCGCGGGCCTTCTTGAGGGAGCTGGTCCGCGGGATCAGCTCGAGCCGGTCCATGAGACGCACCAGTGGAAGATGCACGGGCACCTGCTTGCCCTGCGCCACGTAGATGAGGTACGCGGCCCCAGGAAGGCCGAGAATTTCGAGGCTCGTCGCGACCTTGCCCGCTGTCTGCTCGTCCTCGCGGAGCTCCTCGAGGTCGAGGTGGTGCGTTTGCTGGAAGACATCCTGAAGGTAGGCCTTCAGGGCCATCGAGGTCTCCTTCCGGTCCCTAAGAAGGTCGGTGCCCTTCTTCCTCGAGCTCGTGCGCAGGCACGCGGCGATCTCTTGCGACTGGGACACACGCACCTCGTTCCAGTCCTCGTAGGCCGCCTTGAGGGCCTTGATCGAAGCTTCCGCTTGGACCTGGGTCATGTGCCGCATGAGCACGAGCACAGCCCCCTGCTCGAGCAGGTTGACACCCTCCATGGGCTTCGACGGAACAGGGTGGCGCAGTTTGACCTCTTTGATGAGGCGTGCGACGAGGTCGGTCTTTTTGCTCACGGGAGCTAGCCCAGATCGGGCAATCGGAGAAGGGGTGGCGTGCGGTGAGACGAAACGATCAAACGGACCGCACCCGAGCTAACGCGGAGCGGTCCGTTTGATGTGGCCAGCTCGATGACGAGCGGCGGGCCTTGGCTAGGGAGCGATGGGCGCCATCTTGCGGTGGCATGCCCCGAGCGGCGGCGGGAGGTCGTAGGAGACAAGGGCCCCCACACGACCTGGGGATCACTCGGCCGCCGCGGCTGCCTTGGCGGCTGCGCGCTTCGCGGCAATGCGCTCCGACTGGCGCGCCGCTTTGCGATCGGCGCGCATCGTCTTGGCCGCGTTGCGGCTCGTGGAGGCTGCCGTGACCTTGCTGCGGCCCGGGCGCTTACGCACCTTCGAGGTGGTCTTCTGGCGGTCGAGGTCGTCCACGTAGACACCCTGACGCTTGAAGATGGAGTGGACGGTCTCGCTCGGCTTGGCGCCGTTGCGGAGCCAAGCTTGAGCCTTCTCAACGTTCAGCGTGACCTGCTTCTCCTGGTCAGGTGACACCGGGTCATAAAGACCGAGCGTCTCCAGCACCCGCCCATCGCGCGGTGAGCGCGAGTCGGCGACGGAGATACGGTAGCACGGGCGGTTGCGGCGCCCGGTGCGCTTCATGCGAATGACGACTGCCATGGAAGGGTCGGAAGTGGTTCGAGTGCGAAAAACCCGGTTCGAGGCCGTGCGGAGGTCCGCTAGGTTCGTCGCAGCCGGGGTGAGTTGGAGATTAGACCTGCCAGGCCGCGGTTTGTGCTGCAAGGCAGCAGGCCGGGTCACTGACAGAGCGTGTGAAAAAGGAACGGGAGGAGTGCCAAAGGAGGGCGGGCTGTCTCTTATACACATCTGACGCTGCCGACGATATGCAGTG
>CAJXRJ010000637.1 GCA_913058555.1 uncultured bacterium | reverse complement strand
GTACGCCCCAACCCCTGGAGCGCCCGCCCGCGGCCCGCGTGACTGGGCGCACTGGCCTCCACGGCCAGGGCACGTTCGAACGTGGCAAGCGCGCCGGCGTCGTCGTTGACCTCGAGCTGACGCCACCCGGTGGCAGCCAGGTCAGGCGCAGGGGCCACCGGCCCGGAAGTCACACAGGCACTGAGGCCCAGGGAGACGAGGAGCGTGAGGGTCAGTGATCGTCGCATGGAAGAATGGGTGGGGGCCCGGATCAATAGCTAGGCGGGGAGGCGACAAAGTCGAGCGGGGTGCGAATCGCCGGCGGGAGCACGAATGGCTTCGTGCCCAGGGACGTGCGCTCGAAGAGCTGGCGTTGCTCATCCGTCAGCCCGTGTTCCTGGATGATCGTGACCGTCAAGAAGACCACCAGATCCACACGCTCCTGGGCGCGGCTGCGACTCTGGAAGAGCTTCCCGAGGAGCGGGATCCTCCCGAGGTAGGGCACAGAGGTCTCAGTCTCCACGTCGCGCGTGGTGATCAATCCCCCGAGCACCACCGTCTGTCCATCCTTGACGGTGACGTCCGTGTCGATCTGACGTGAGTTGATACGCGCCACCCGCAGGCCCGTCGATCCCTCGACGTCCGCCCCAAGCGAGCTCGACGAAGGCCGCACGACGAGCTCCACCTCGCCATCGAGGATGGAAGGGGTAACCGCCAGCTGGACCCCGACCGGCTCATAGTGATCGAGCTGCTCGGTCACCGTTCCGAACTCGGAGACGTTCGCACTGAGGATGGGATAACGCTCCCCCACCAGGATCGTGGCCGTATGACGGTCCCGGACGATGATGCTCGGGTTCGAAACCATCTGAACGTCCGTCTCCCGCTGGATCATCTCGAGCACGGCGGTGAGGGCCGTGAAATCGAGGGATCCGAAGGTGAACAGGCCGGCCTGACCGGGGGTTGCGATGCTCCCTGGCGCGGCGGGGAAGAGCCCACCGGGGCTGCCCCCTTCGACCTTCGGATTGAAGGCCCCGAGGGTCGTGGAGCCAAAAGGAAGGGTGGTCGCGGTGGAGCCGCCGGTCATGCGGCCGACCACGCTCCAGTCGATGCCGAGGCGCTGGTTGTCATCCAAGGCGATCTCCACGAAACGTGCTTCGATGGCGACTTCGGCCGGACGAAGGTCGATGCTCGAGATGGCCCGTTCGATGCGGCGCAATCGATCCGGAAGGTCGGTGACCACCAGGGTGTGCGACTTCGCGGGTTCGCCCTGGGTGCTCGTGGACAGCCGAGATCCGATCTGAAGGTCGAGGGCCGGCACGCCCCCCCCTGCCGCCTGGACGCCACCCGCGGCGCCGGAGCCCCGCGCGCCGGCCTGCATGACCCCGCGCTCCTGGGCAATGTGGTCCGAGGTCTTCAGGATCGAGACCTTGCCGGTTTCACTGAGCAATGTGCGGACGATCGGCTCGACCCGTTCAGCGTCGACGAACTGAAGCTGGACCACGAGGGTCTCCGCTTCCAGGGGCACAGGTTCAGGGGCAGGTCCTGCGTAGGCTGCGCGCCGCTCGCGGTCTCCGAGCAGTTCTTCAAGGGTGTGCACGGTGACGATCTGGCCGTCTCGTTCGAAGTGGAACCCACTGACGCGGACGATGGCATCGAGGGTCTCGTCGAGGGTCGTCCCGTCCAGGTCGAGGGTGATCGTCCCCGAGACATCGTGACTGATCACCATGTTGACCCCGCACTGTTTGCCCACCAAACGCAGGGCGTCCCGCACGTCCGACTCTACGAAGGAGAGCGTGACGAGCAGGTCATCGACCGGGGCCTGTGCGGCCGCAAGGGGCGCTGGTACGAGGCTGAGGAAGAACCATGCAGCCCTCGGGCCGAGTGCTATTGGATCTCGGATCATCGTGTGTTCCTAATATTCAAGACGACGGCCTCGCGATCGCGCATGACCGTCACGGTGTGTTCATCGATGCGCGAGATGAAGTGACCCGACAGCAATGAGTCCCCCTCCTGCACAATCTCGCGGTTGATAATTGCCCAACGCCTCTTGCCACTGCGGCTGATGCCGGTGAGCTGGAGCTGCAGCGCAAGGGCCTCGGTGGGCAGCTCCATCACAGGCTCCACATCAGGCTCGGGATCGTCAGGCTGCTGCTCGGCAACCGCCGGGGGCGACGGGTCCTCGAACGGGTCGCGGCCCCACGCTGAGGAGGCTCGGCGATCGCGCTGCAGTTCCACTTGCACCTCTGTGTGGTCTGGCGCGACCACGTCAATGGAAGGGAGCGGGGGCTGGGTAGCCACGGGCGCGTTCACCGGCTCGGCGGACGCAGCCCCCATGGCCGCACCCCGTTTGGGCACGGCGAGAAGCAGCAACCCCGCCGCAGTGGAGACGATCAAGAAGATCTGAAGCCGGCTCATCGCGCGTCCTCCTGCGAACCGATCCGGCGGCTGAACCATGACACCTCAAGGGACGCCGTTTGACGCCCGGCGCCATCGGACTCAATCTCGACCGAATCGATGCCGACGATTCCCTCCGCCCGGTACAGGGCGTCGAGGAAGGTGGCGAGCTGGCGGTAGTCGGCGACGACGCTGAGTTCGTGGCTACGTGAGACGACGCCGGATTCGGTCGGTTCGCGTTCATCGCCCGACTTGATCAACACGATGCTCACACCCGCCGCTCGAGCGGCCTTGGACAGCGCCGCGCCGCGGCGTGCGTCACTCTCCACCATGCGCTGGGCTATGGCGAGCCGCGCGAGTGACGCGTCGAGCCGTGCCCTTTCGCCAGTCGCCACGACCTCATCGATCACGCGGGCCTCCTGCGCCTGCAAGGAGGCGCGCTGACCATCGACCTCCGCCTTCCGCGAATTCAGGACGTAGACCGAGCCACCCACGAACACGCAGGCCACCAGGAGACCCCCGAGGAGCCAAACGGCGTCCACGAGGAGGCTTTTCGCGGGTCGGCGAATCATGACCCGTCCTCCTTGGCGACTTCCGCTGCGGCCACAATGGTCAGGGTTGCCTCGAAGGACCCTGTCTCACTCTCTTCTTCGAGCGCGGCCTCCACGACGTTGACCTCTTCGAAGTAGGGCGATCCGGCGAGCGCGATGGTCATCGCTGAGCTCACTTCGTGGAACCGCTCCGAGGTGGCTCGAATAGAAGCCACGAGGCGAACCCTGGGACCATCCAACGACGATTCGGAGTCCAGTCCCGTGATCCACGCCCCGTCGGGCAGGATCACCGAGAGTTCCTTCATGATCCCAAGCCAATCGGGCACGGCGCCGCGCTCGGCGAGCACCGCAGCGAGGGTTTCGGCTGTCCGCGCCTGCTCTTCGACGACCCGGGTTTGCTGCTCGATCCGCGTATTGAGCTGGCGCTCGCTCCATCGCAGCACGTCGCTTGCATCCCCGTAGGCCCGCTGGATCGGGACACCGGCCACGGCCAAGCAGACGCCCGCCGCCGCCACGATCGGAGCCGCCGTCTTGCGCACTGCGGTGACCCGCTCTCGCACCTGCTTGTTCCGTTCTTCCGGCGGCAGGAGGTTGATCGGTTCGTGATGGCCGAGCGAGTAGCCGAGGATCGCCGAGAAGCTGGCTAGATCCGGGGGATTCTGATCGCTCACGGCGAGGCGCCAGTGCGCCATCGCACGCTCGACAGGATCAGAATAGACGACGGACGTACCGAGGCTCTCGTGGAGGAAACGATCGAGGTTCTTCATGCGCCCAGCAGGCCCGGACAACACGATGCCGTCGATTCGCGACCGACCGAGAAGGTTGCACAGGTATCCGATCGACCGCTCGATCTCCGCGACGATGCGTTGGGCGACCGGCTCCATGAGGGGCAGGATCTCCGACGAGCGCACCCCGTGCGGCAGCGCTGTCTCCTCGTCGTCGCGGGGGTATCCCGCGGCGGCCTTCACCTCCTCGGCCTGGGAGTAGCTCAGGTGGATGGGGCCCTGCTCGGTGAGGATCGGCCGCATCAAGGCCGCCGTAAACGCCTCCCCTGCGGTGTCGATCTCGCGGCTGAGGCGCAGCCGCCTGCCTTCGAACAGGTTGAGGATTGCTGAGTGCGTGCCCATATCGACGTGGATCGACGCCTCCTCCGAGTCCCACAAGCTCGTGCATTGGGAGAGGTTCGCGAGGGACTCTGCCGCGGCGCCAACCGCCACTGGCCGCAGCCCCGCGGTACGCAGCGCCCCCACACCCTCTCGGATGGCCTCGATACGAGCGGCCGCCACGAGGGTCAGGCCTGGCTCGTTCTCCGCGCCGAGCCGGTCAGCGATGCGCCGAAAGTCGAAAGACGCCTCCGAAACGTCGAAGTGCAGCGTGTCCTCGAGCTTCAGGTCGATCGCCCGCCGCAGATCCGCGGTAGGCATAGGGGGGAAGAGGAACGACTGGGTGCTGGTGGCAGCGCCCGAGAGCAGGCAGGCTCCATTCATCCCGCG
>CAJXRJ010000636.1 GCA_913058555.1 uncultured bacterium | reverse complement strand
TCCCTGGTCCGTCGGCGAAGCCGACTCACGCCATCGCCCCGCTTCCCGTCCCGCCTTTGCGCAACCTCCCGTTCGGCCTTGGGCTCCCCCTCCGCTGCGCGGAGCCTGACCGAAGCCGTCCTGCTTCCAGCCCGCCGTTGCCCGTCATGGGCCGATTGGTTTTGAGCTGCCGGAGTTTGGCGCAGCCGGGGGTCCCTTTGGATGAGCCGAGCGAGTGGCGCTTCCCGGAGCCGGTGCTGTTCACACTGCCCAAGGCCCCCCAGACGGCTCCCTCGGCGGAATTCCTCCCCGAGGGGCGGCTTACGGGGCCTCTCGGGCCCGGGGCAGCCGGCTATAATGTTCGGCTCCACCTTCACCGTGGGTTAGCGCACATTCGCCAGCCCGCACGACCCCCGGCACCGAGCCGCCCCATGTCCCACTCCCACCGCCTTCCCAAGGACGCCCGCTTCGAGACCCGCGCCATTCACGCCGGCCAGGGTGCTGACCCGAACAACGGCGCCGTCATGACGCCGGTGTACCTCACGAGCACCTACGCCCAGAAGGCGCCGGCCGTGACCATGGAGGGCTACGAGTACTCGCGCACGTCGAACCCGACACGGACGGCCCTGGAAGAGAACCTCGCGTCCCTGGAAACCGGCAACTGGGGCCTCTGCTTCGCCTCCGGCCTCGCGAGCACCAACGCACTGATGGACCGCCTGGTCCCCGGCGATCACGTCGTGGCCGGTAACGACCTCTACGGGGGCACGTACCGCATGTTCACGAAGGTGTTTGAGCGCTACGGGATCGAGTTTTCGTTCGTCGATACGACCGATCCGACGAAGATCGCAGAGGCCATGAAGAAGGAGACGAAGTACGTCTACATCGAGACCCCTTCGAACCCGCTGCTGAACCTGACCGACATCGCCAAGGCGGCCGAGATCGCCCACGCCGGCGACGCGCAGCTTGTCGTCGACAACACCTTCGCGACGCCCTACCTCCAGCGTCCCCTCGAGCTCGGTGCGGACATCGTCCTGCATTCGCTGTCGAAGTACCTTGGCGGGCACTCCGACCTCATCGGTGGTGCGCTGATCGGCCGCGACGAGAAGACCCGTGAAGAGCTGGCCTTCTACCAGAACGCCGTGGGTGGCTGCCTCGCCCCCCTCGATGCCTTCCTCGTGCTGAGGGGCACAAAGACCCTCGGCGTGCGCATGGACCGTCACTGCGCCAACGCAAAGGCGGTGGCCGAAGCCCTGGCGGAGCACGAATTCGTCGACCGTGTGATCTACCCCGGCCTCCCCGATCACCCCCAGCTCATGGTCGCCCAAGCGCAGATGTCCCAGCCGGGCGGCATGGTGTCGTTCGAGCTCAAGGGCGGCGTTGATGCGGCGAATGCCTTTGCGTCCACGACTCAGATCTTCACGCTCGCGGAATCCCTGGGCGGCGTCGAGTCCCTCGTCGAAGTTCCCCCGAGCATGACCCACGCTTCCATCCCGGCGGAAATCCGCCGAGCTGCGGGCCTCGCGGACGGGCTCGTCCGGTTGTCGGTGGGCATTGAACACTCCGACGACCTCGTCGCGGATGTGCACCAAGCCCTCTCCCAGGCCGCGAAGGTCGCTGGCGTCACGGCCTAGCGATCGCCCCAACAAAAGGAAGGCGCCGCGGCTCAAGCCGCGGCGCCTTCTTTTTTTGACTGTGGCCCGTCATCCGCTGGCCCGCCGGCGGATCAGAACGGTGAACCGGGTGTGGATGGTGGCGGAGTCGGCGGCTGGGGGCGCGCCGGCGGCTGCACCGTATCGTGGGAACGTTCGTCCCCGCCCGGTGCGGGCGATCCTGGGGGGCGGCCTCCGCCGTTCTCTTGCGCCATGCCCGTGGCACCCGTGGACTTGTCCATCGCGGCCTCGCCGGGACGCGATGCCTCACCGGGCTCCTCGTCACAGACACGCTGCCGCATCACGCGGCCGACCTTGAATTTGACGACCCGCTTGGCGGGCACGCTGACCTTTTCGAGCGTCCGCGGGTTCTGGGCCGTACGGGCCGCGCGTTCCCGCACCTCGAAGACACCGAACTCCCGGAACTCGAGCCGGTTCCCAACCGCCAGCTCACCGATGATCTCGTTCAAGAACCGCTGAAGAACGTCCCGGACAACGACCTTGGTCTGCCCCATATCCTCCGCGATCCGATTCACGAGCTCGCGCTTCGTGACCGTGCGGCCCTCGTTGTCAGTTATGGCGTTATCAGTCATGGCTCGTTCGTAGGACGGTGAGTTCCGGCAGGCGGCGATGTGGGCGATTCGGTTGGGCCTGGTCTCCACCGACCGCGATGACGAGGTGCGACCCGCCCCGCTCACGCTAGGAGACTTCATGGATGCTCGCACCACAGCGCCAAACCGTCAACAAGTCGATTCTGTCTCCGGGCGTAGAGCCGGTGGATCTGCCTAATGAGATTCAAGGGCAAACGTGACTGGTCCATCCCCCACCTGGTTTACCTCCATCATCGCACCGAACTGACCTGTCTCGACGTGAATCCCCATGCCTGAGATGCACTCGCAAAATTCCCGATAGATGGCTTCGGCGCGCTCCGGCTTCTCGGCCGCCTCGAAGGAAGGTCGACGGCCTTTCCTGCCGTCCGCCGCCAGGGTGAATTGACTCACCACGAGGATCGACATAGGCTGGTCTTCCCCGGCGAAATCCAGCGCGGAACGACCCATGCGCCCCGTCGCATCCTGAAAAAAGCGAAAGTGGACCACTTTGGCCGCTAGGCGGCGCGCCACATCCGTGGTGTCGCCCAAAAGGACCCCGAGGTACACGATGGCGCCAGGGCCAATGGCACCCACCGTCTCGCCGTCGACAACGACGGATGCCTGGAGGACTCTCTGTACGACGGCCTTCATGGTTCTCGCCTCAGTCTCCGGCGCGTGATTCTCTGGCCCTATCGGCCCATTCAAGGCGCACGCGAGCCCGCAGCCCCTGGATCAGTTCAGCCATATTGGTGGTGTCTTCGCTGAGCTCCGCGACGTCCTTCCACCGCTCCTGCGCTTCCTCTGGCCGACCCAGAAAAAGTTCAAGAAGCAGGGCTTCTTGGACGAGCGGAAGAGCCGTTGCTGCACGTTCAGCTCCCTGGGCGCTCATGGCTGCATCGAGGGCCGCCAGCTCGTTGCCCCCTTCTTGAAGGGCCACGGTCAAGAGCATCAATCGACGTTGACGGTGCGTGGGATCCCCCTCGAGATCCTCAAGCATGCGCCGCGCCCGTGAGTCTTCACCTTTGAGTAGAAGCAAGAGCGCCAGGTCCTGGCGCGCGTCACTGAGTTCCCCTTGCGCCACCCTCGGGTCCCCCTCGGCGGCGTCGATCCAGCGGGCGATCTGGGCCTCCGCGGTGGCGCGACTCCCCTCTTCCGCGGCCATCCACGCCTCGAGCCGCCGGGCGCGGAGGTGGCCGAAGTCGAACTGGAGCGCTTTGTCGAGCGCTTCCCTCGCGAGGCCCCAGCGGTCGGAGCGGGTCCGATCTTGAAGGAGCACGTGGCTGCGCCCGTAGTGGGCCCAAGCACACGTAGGATCGAGCTCGATGGCCTTGCCGAGTAGGTTGAGCGCTGCGATCACGTCGGTCTCTGCGCGGGCCGCGAGCACGAACGATGCGACGGTGGGCTCCACGTCGGCCCGCTCGGCATAAGCGAGCCGAAGAACGTCTGCGGCCGTGTGAACTTTGAGAGAATGCCCTCCCTTGCCGGTGCCCGCAAGCACATCGACTCCGTCGCGTAGGAGCTCCGCCTCGAGGTCCTGAAGCCATGCGCCCGCCTCGAGGTTATCGGGGCCCCCTGCGCACAACTCGCGCAGGAGTCCCAGGGCCCCCATGCGCTCGCCAGAATCCATGAGCCTTCGAGCTTCGGCGAACGTGGTGCGCTCCCCGTCTTCGAATCGGCCGTACGCGACGCGCCAGCTTGGGCTCCAGCGGGTGCCGGGGCTGCCGCAGCCACCGACGAAGACGCACGCGAGAAGGCTGGGCAAAAGCCAAACGCCGATCGCCCCCACAGAGGAGGCCCATCGGCGCTCAGGAGTGACGCCCCCGGAGGATGGCGCCCTTGGGCAAGACACTTGGGCGCTAGTGGTCCTTTGTGTCGACTTGTTCGGGCTCCTCGACGGGACCGTCCGCGGACTCCGAAGTAGCTTCGCCAGAGTTCCCCTCATTCGGGCTGCCCTCGTTGGGGCGACTCTGATCGTTGCTGCTCTCATCGGGGCTGATCTCGGTTGGGGCGGTCTCCTGCTCGGTCGCTGCCGTGCCGGACTCCGTGGCGCTCTGGATCGCGTTGGCATCCATCATCTGCGCCGGCCGGACGGGGGCATTCTGTCCGATCTCGCCCACGAACTCCAGTCGGTCGGCACGGGCGATCTGCCCGTTGACGTCGCGCCAGATAGCCTCGCCACCGGCAACAACCGTCACTTCGCA
>CAJXRJ010000635.1 GCA_913058555.1 uncultured bacterium | reverse complement strand
ATGTGTATAAGAGACAGATCGAGACCCCCGTGCCCTCCCCCTCTTCGACCTCAACGAACGGACGCGGCGCAAAAGCGCCCAAGAAGCCGAAGGTCACGATGATGGACCAGTTCCAGGCGGCCAAGAAGGACGCGGCCGGTGCGCTGCTCTTCTTCCGCATGGGCGACTTCTACGAGCTCTTCGGCGAAGACGCCGAGATCGCGAGCCGCGAACTCGGTATCGCGCTGACCTCGCGCGCCAAGGGAGCGGAGGCCATGCCGATGGCTGGGGTCCCCGTGAAGTCCATGGAGCCGTACTTGATGCGGCTCGTGCGCGCCGGCCACAAAGTCGCCGTGTGCGAGCAGCTCGGGGACCCGCGCACGACCAAGGGCATCGTGGACCGCGGCGTCGTGCGCGTCGTCACCGCCGGTACGATCACCGAGGAGGACGAACTCGACGCGCGGACCAGCAACTTCCTCGCGAGCCTCTTCGTCGACGGCAAAGACTGCGCCCTTGCCTGGGTCGATCTCTCCACGGGCCGCGCGTTCGCAGCGGACGTCGCACCGGACGGCATCGGCGATGAAATCGCGCGCATCGCCCCGGCCGAGATCCTCTTGCCCGAGGACCTGCCCCGCACGAACCCCGAGCTCGCGGAGACGCTCCAACGTGACTTGGGCCCGCGCATCACCTGGCGCGATACGTGGCGCTTCTCCCGGGATACGGCCCTGCGCGTTCTACACGAACAGTTCAAGGTCAAGACCCTCGAGGGCTTTGGCTTCGACGATCACTCCCCGAGCGTGTGCGCCGCGGGCGCTGCCATTGAGTACGCGCGCGAGACCCAGCGCGGTGGGTGTGAGCACGTTCTGCGCCTGGAGCGCATCGACACGGGCATGCACCTCGTGCTCGACCGCGCGACGCGTTCGTGCCTTGAGCTGACCGAGACCCAGCGGGGGGCCCGGCGCGAAGGTTCGCTCCTCGACACGATCGACTCGACGCTCAGTCCCATGGGCGGCCGCCTGATGCGCGAGTGGCTCTTGAGCCCTCTGCGCGACGTGGACACCATCGTCTACCGCCAACGGGGCGTCGCGGAACTCGTGGACGGCCCGTTCCTGCGCGAGGAGATTCGCGAGCTCCTCAAAGACGTCCTCGACGTGGAGCGTCTTGTTGCCAAGCTCAGCACGGGCAGGGTCAACGCAAGGGACCTCGTGTCTCTCGCGGGATCGCTGCGCGTGGTGGCGCCCCTGCGCGAGAAGCTTGCGGGCGTGTACTCGAAGTCCCTCGGCGACCTCGCGGAGTCCCTCGATCCCCACGAGGACGTCGTGAGCTCCATCGACATGACGCTCACCGAGCGCCCGCCGATGACCATCAAGGAAGGCGGCGTGGTGCGCGCCGGAATCAGCGCCGACCTGGACGAGTTGCGCCAGATCGCCGGGGACGGCAAGGCTTGGATGGCGCGCTTCCAAGCGGACGCCATCGAGCGCTACGGCATCCCCGGGCTGAAGATCGGCTTCAACAGCGTGTTCGGCTACTACCTCGAAGTCCCCGGCGGCCAGGTCTCCCAGGTCCCGCCGGAATTCGTCCGCAAGCAGACACTCAAGAACGCCGAGCGCTACATCACGCCCGAGCTCAAAGAGTTCGAGGACAAGGTCCTGCGCGCTGAGGAGCGTGCGAAGGACATGGAGTACGAGATCTTCACAGCCCTCAAAGACGAGGTCGCCGGCGAAGTCCCGCGCATCCTCGCCACGGCCCGCGCCCTGGCTGAGATTGACGTGCTGGCGGGCCTTGCCCACACCGCAGCCATGCGGCGCTACTGCGCGCCGACCGTGGACGGCGGCGACAAGATCGAGATCAAAGACGGCCGCCACCCGGTGATCGAGGCCACCCAAACGGACATTTCGTTCGTCCCTAACGACACGGACCTCGACCGTAAGACACGCAGCGTCGGCATCATCACCGGCCCGAACATGGCGGGTAAGTCGACGTACATTCGCCAGACCGCCCTCATCGTCTTGCTGGCGCAGATCGGCTCGTACGTACCGGCAGCCAGCGCCAAGATCGGCGTCTCCGATCGCATCTTCACCCGTATCGGATCGGCGGATGACCTCTCTCGCGGCGCGTCGACGTTCATGGTCGAGATGGTCGAGATCGCGAACATCCTGAACAACGCAGGCGCAAAGTCCCTCGTCATCCTCGACGAGGTCGGGCGCGGCACGAGCACCTTCGATGGGCTCGCCCTCGCGTGGGCCATCGTCGAGCACATGCACGAGAAGGTCCGCGCGCGCACGCTGTTCGCGACGCACTACCACCAGCTCACCGAGCTTTCGGAGACCTACCGCGGCGTCCACAACCTGTCCGTGGCGGTGCGCGAATGGGACGACGAGATCGTGTTCCTGCACCAGATCGTCCAGGGCGGCACCGACCGTTCCTACGGCATCCAAGTGGCACGCCTGGCGGGCGTGCCCGACACCTTGATCGAGCGCGCGCGTGCCGTCCTGAAGGACATCGAACGCGACTCGGAGGATCTTGGTGGGCGCGTGCAGCGCCATCACCCCCAAGAGATCGTGCTGCCCCCGGGCGGCTCGCTGCAGCTTGGACTGTTCGACAACGAGCCATCGGAGCTCGAGCGGACGATCGACGAGGTCAACGTCGAAGAGACGACGCCGATGGAAGCACTGCACATCCTCGCTCGTCTTAAGGAACTGCTCTAACAGGGCCGAGCGTCGCCTATGCCCACGCCACGGAACTGGTCACCGCAACAAGAGCCGCCTTCGTTCTTGGACGAAACCAATCCGGAGAAGTCCTGGGTCTCATTCGTTGAACTGTGCCTCGGCACGATCGATCGCGCCGCACGGCGCGCTACGGTTGACGGGGACACGGCGGACGATGTGGCAGCGGAGGTCCTCGGGCGGCTCAGGGTCGATTGGCCCGAGCTCCTGAGGCGCTACCTCGACGCCGGCGGCGAAGCCCCTTTCCGCGTCTGGCTGTCCGTGGTCGCGCGCCGCGCCGCCATCGATGTGCTGCGGGCGCGGCACGGGCGCAGAGCCGTCCCCCGCGCGGTCCAGAGGTTGGCCCCCTGGATCCAGAGGCTGTGGGCGCTCACGTTCCAGGAGCAGCGCCCGCTCACCGAAGCCGCCGAGGCCCTGCGGGCGGAGGGCGCGTGGCAAGGCGACCTCTCGGAGCTCGCCGAGGCGTACCAAGAGCTGGACCGGACCCTGCCGGACCAGGCGAAGGTCCCCCTGGGCCCGCAGGCGGCCGTCGCGCCCTCTGCGGAGGCCGAGAGCTCCATACCCAGCCCAGACCCAGGTCCCGCCACAGAGTTGGCCCACGGAGGGACCCGCGGGGCGCTCTCGGAGGTTTTGCGGGAACTCCTCCCCGAGGAGCGACATCTCGTCCGTGTCTACTTTTTGGAAGGATCCACGGCCAAAGGGGTCGCGGTCGCCATGTCCTTGGGAAGCCCCGAGCGGGTGTACGAGAAGATCAAAGCCGTCATGCGAAAGCTCCGTAGCGCCGCTGAATCCAGGGACCTCGGCCCCACGGACCTCGCCGCGCTCGGGGATTTCGACTGGACCGAAGCCCTCGGCCGACCCGGAGCGCCCCAATGACCCCTATTCCACTCGAAGACATCCTGCGGTTCGAACGCGGCGAGCTGGAGGAGGAAGCAGCCGGGCGTGTCCGAGAACAACTGAAGAGCGACCCCCAGGCGGCGGCCTGGCTCGATTGGTTGGGGGCGCTGCGAGCCGGAGCCCGCGGGATGGACCCCCAGCGGGGCGCGGATGCGCCGTCCGGATCGGCCCCTGCAACGTTTGGGGAGATCGCCCAGCTCGCCACCGGATCCCTCGGGCCGGACGAAGCGGCGCGGGTGCGCGAGAAACTCCTCGCGACCCCCGACGGATACGACCTGTTGGAGTCTGCCCTCGAGGAATTCTCGATCCTGCAGGGCGCCCATGCGACGACCCCCAGGGAGACCGGGGCCCCGATCCTCCAGGGGCCTCGCCCGGCATCGGGCGAGATTTCCCCGGGCGGAACCCACCGGGGCCGACCCCGAGCCATCTTTGGCGTCTTGGCCGCGGCGATGCTCGTGGCTGTGGGCCTTTGGCTCTGGCAGCGACCGGCTTCCGGTGACCAAGACCCGGCGGTCAAGAGCGTCGCGACCTTGGCTGAAAAGGCCGCCATGTCCGTTCCAACGCTCCGTGCGGCGACGTCCGAGGCAGGGCTCAGGGCCTACGCCGAAGGCGACTTCCCGCGCGCGGCTAGTCTGCTTCGGGCGGCCACCGCCGAGGACCCAGGCGCCGGCACGATCTGGTTGTACCTCGGCTCGGCTGAGCTCCTCTTGGGCAACCTCAGCGGGGCTGCGGACGCATTCGAAGTCGCCCGCGCCAAGTGCGAGCCTTCGTACCACTGTCTCTTATACACATCTCCGAGCCCACGAGACTAGGCATGATCTCG
>CAJXRJ010000634.1 GCA_913058555.1 uncultured bacterium | reverse complement strand
GAGATCATGCCTAGTCTCGTGGGCTCGGAGATGTGTATAAGAGACAGGGACAGGACGGAGGTCCTGGGGGGATCATCCAGAGACCCATACTCGCAGCGTCGCCCAGGGCCCGAAACGCTGCGGGCCCCGCCGGTGCAGCTTGGTTATAGTTCGAACCGTACCATCATGCTTATACGGACCCACCGGCACCTTCTCCCCCTCGCGCTCGTGTGCGTGTCCCCAGTCGTCGCCTTCAGGCAAACAGCGGAAGACCCGCCGAAGGCGTCCAAGGATGACCCGGTGGCGGCGAGCGCCGAGGTCCAGCCGGAGGACACTGACTTCACGAAGCTCAAGGCGCTTGGGGCCAAGCGGTCGCGGTACCTTGCGCCGCGCTTCGCTCCGGAAGAAGGGGTCGCGCCAACCGCCAACCTTGCGCTCTTTCGCGATGAGGTCGAGCCCATCCTCAACAGGGCGTGCATCCCCTGCCATGGTCCTTCGAAAGAGAAAGGCGGCGTGCGGGTGGATGAACTCGACCCCGATCTCTTCGAAGGCGAGGACGTGGAATGGTGGCTCGACGTGCTCTCTGTTCTCACCAACGGGGAGATGCCGCCCCCCGGGGAAGCGGATCTCTCGGATGCCGACCGCGGCAAGGTGATCGAGTGGCTGTCGAAGGAGGTTCAGGTGGCCTCGTCCGCCCGCAGAAGCGGCGGCGATCACTCCACGTTCCGGCGCATGACCCGCTACGAGTACGAGTACGCGCTTCAAGACCTCCTGGGTCTTCCGTACAGCTTTGCGGATGACCTGCCCCCGGACCCCACCTCCGAGGAGGGGTTCCAGAACAGCGCGGAGCTGCTGCATCTAACTCAGACGCAGCTTCAGACCTACTTCGACTCGAACCGAAAGGCCCTGGAGGCCGCCACGGTCCGGGGTGACATGCCGGCGCCTCTGTACTGGGACATTTCCATGGAAGCTGCGGCCAAGGCCGAGTGGAAGCGTCAGAACCAGCAGATCGCGGGGGCGCGCAAGAAGCACGCGGCGGCCCCAGGCAAGCTGGAGCAAGAGCTGGCCAAGCTGCGCGAGCGATTCGCCAAGCGACCGCGGGCTACGCACTACGAGAGCCTCGTCACCGGTCGCGTCGGAAAGCAGTCATGGCATTACGGCGGAGCCAAGTTTGCCTGGACGCCGACAGAGGAAGCGCCGGATGGCTCCTCGCTGGTCCCCGGCCCGACCGTGGATCACGTGGGCATCATCCCTCGCGGACAGGGGATGATCCTTGAGCTGGGTGAACGCGTCCCAGAAGACGGGACCCTTCGGGTTCGCGTCCTTGCGTCCCGCGCCCATGGAGCGGAGGGCCCGGCGCCTAGCCTGCGGCTTCTCTTTGGCTGGCAGGCGAGCAACGATTCCCGGGCAGTGGTGCGCATCAGCCAGCGGGATCTGCCTGTGGAGGCTGCCCCGGGGAGCCCCCAGGCCTACGAGTTCCAAGTTCCTCTCCGTGAGGTGACACCGCGCAACTGGGTTCGCAAGACCGCAAAGATGGGTGGCCTTCCGAGCCCCTCTGAGTACATCAAGCTGGTCAACGCAGCGGTCACAGGCGGCCCCCTACGGGTCCATCACGTGGAAATCGCGGCGCCGGTCTACGAAGCGTGGCCGCCCGTGTCCCATGCGCGACTCTTCCCTGGCGCCGAGCGCAAGGACGAGACGGTTTACGCGCGCGAGGTGCTCGCAAGCTTCATGCCCCGGGCGTGGCGACGGGAGCCGAGCGCCGAGGAGCTGGCGCAGAAGCTCAGCCTCTTCGAGCGGCTGCGCCCCGCGGCGGAGAGCTTCGAGGGCGCCATGACCGAGGTTATGGCTGCGACCTTGACGTCACCGAAGTTCCTTTTCGTGGGCCTGGACTCCGGCGAAACGGGCGACGAGACATCGGCCAGCGTCGAGCTGGCCACGCGACTCTCCCTGTTCCTCTGGTGCAGCATCCCCGACGCCGAGCTCCTCGCGCTCGCAGCGAGCGGCGAACTCTCCGAGCCAGGGACGCTCCACCGCCAGGTGGAACGGATGCTCGCGGACCCCAAGGCTGAGCGCTTTTCGCAGCACTTTGTACGCCAGTGGCTAGGGCTCTCACTCCTCGACTACCTCCAGGTCGACCGCAAGATCCACCCGAAGTTCAACGCCAACCTGAAGGAAGCGATGGCCCTTGAGCCCATCGCCTTCTTCCAGGAGCTCTTGAGCCACGACCTGAGCGTTCTGGAGTTCCTGCACTCGGACTTCACCATGGCGGACGAGCGACTCGCTCGGCACTACGGGATCCAAGGGGTGAAGGGCAACGACTTCCGACGCGTCGACACCCTGGTCGACCCGCAGCGCGGGGGCCTCCTGACCCAGGCCGGCCTCCTCGCGATGAACTCGGACGGCAAGGACTCCCACCCGCTCAAGCGCGGCGTTTGGATGCTGGAACGCCTGCTCGATGATCCGCCACCACCACCGCCGCCCGCTGTCCCCGAGATCGATCTGGCCGACCCAAGGATCGCCAAGATGACCCTGAAGGAGCGCATCGAGGACCATCGGAATCACCCCGCGTGCATGTCGTGTCACGCCAAGATCGATCCCTGGGGCATCGCCTTCGAGAACTACGACGCGACGGGACTGTGGCGAACCGAGCTGAAGGGCCAGCCCATCGATGCCAGCAGCGTTCTCTTTAACGGCCAGGAGCTCGACGGGATGGTCGGGTTGAAGACATTCCTCCTGGAGAACCGCCAGGACCAGTTCGTTCGCGCCCTGGTACACAAGCTGACCTCATTCGCCATGGGTCGACCATTATCCTTCGAAGATCGGGCAGCCGTGGAGGCAATCACGGCGGAGGTTCGAAAGGGTGGTGACGGACTGGCTACTATGTTGACCCTGATCGCGACCAGCGAGCTGTTCCGATCGGAGTGAGGCCTACCAACAAGCACCGCACGCGCTGATGACTCGATCCCATACCCCCATCTCATCACTGGACCGCAGGCGATTCCTCCGCGGCTCCGCGGTCGCGTTGACTCTGCCATGGTTCCACTCGGTGGCAAGCGCCTCCAGGCCAGGGCCCATGGGCGGAAGTGAGTCGGGCGAGCCCCGGAAGCGCTTCGCGAGCATTTACTTCCCCGACGGCGTTCCGATGCCCTTGGCCGAGGACCCCGCGTACACGGACTGGTCGTGGTTCCCCCATGGCGATGGCAAGGACTTCACCTTCACCAAGTGCCTCGAGCCCCTTGCTCCCCTACGCCAGGACCTGACGATTCTGTCGGGCATGTCCCATCCCACGGTCCGTGCGGTGCACGGCCACTCCAACGCGGACCAGTTCCTCACCGGCGGCCTCACCGGCGGAACCGGGGACTACAAGAACTCCATCTCCCTGGACCAAGAGTTCGCGTCGCACGTCGGGGACGAGACTCGTTACTCGTCCCTCGTGATGTCCACGGACGGCGGCACGGGAACGCCCCGGGGGGCCCACACCCTTTCCTTCGATCGCAATGGGCGCGCCATCCCCGCCCAACACCGGCCGAAGAAGATCTACGACTCCCTCTTCGTCACCCAGAACGGCGACGCCGCCAAGCGCCTCGCCCTCAGCCAGAGTGCCCTCGACGAACTCCTCGAAGACGCCCGCGCGCTCCGCAAGATCCTGCCCCCTGAGGACCGCGAAGGCCTCGACGAGTACCTCGAGGCCGTCCGCGCCACCGAGCTCAAGGTCGAGAAGTCCAAGCGCTGGATGGACATCCCGCTGCCAACCGTGGATACGGACCACCTCAACCTCGAGGTGACGCCGGAGGATCCGCGCAACTACGTGCAGACGATGTTCGAGCTGATGTACCTCGCCTTCCGCACCGACTCGACCCGGACGGCGACCTATCAGTTTGGAAGGGAGAACGGCATCGGGCACAGCGACCACCTGGCCCGCGCCGTCGGCTTCCCCCTGAGCCACCAGCTTTCCCACGACACCAAGAACCCCGGCGGCTGGAAGAACTTCGGCATCTACTGCGCGTTCCTCGCTGAGGAGTTCGGCCGCTTCGCCGCCAAGCTGAAGTCCACCCCGGAGCCAGGCGGTGAGGGCAACATGCTCGACAATACGCTGCTGCTCTTCGGCTCCGCCTCGAGCGCCTTCCACCTGTCGCGGAACTACCCCCTCATCCTGGCTGGCGCCAAGAACATGGGCTTCCGCCACGGCCAGTTCCTGAACTACGTCGGCAAGGACGCCTTCGGGGGCTCCTGGAACGGCGGGCGCGAGCCCTGGCAGCAAGAGTTCACCCGCGAGGACAAGCCCCTCGCCGACCTCTACCTGACCATGCTGCGGCGCCTTGGCGTCGACGCGAAGTCGTTCGCGGGCAGCACCCGCGTCATCTCCGAGGTCTAAGGCAGACGCGGGGGGCCCCAAGGCCCCTTGCGCGTTGCCAGCTGGAGGAGGGTCACGCTCCCTCCCAC
>CAJXRJ010000633.1 GCA_913058555.1 uncultured bacterium | reverse complement strand
TACGAGATCATGCCTAGTCTCGTGGGCTCGGAGATGTGTATAAGAGACAGCGACGGCGATCCTGGTCAGATTCAATTGACAGCGGTGCCGCGATCAGTATCCCGGTAGTCCGACCTCGCGTGCCGTTGCGATGGGCATCACGAGGATCCGCTCCTCGTAGCCCCAGGCCGTGGGGTAGTAGCGGAAGTTGATCTCCTTCGGGCCGAACCAGAAGAGATCGATCGGGCCGAGCACCCAGGTGTCGATCGCGGGCGCGCACTCGACCGCAAGAGTCGCGACGTGGGTGGACCCTTCGGCCCCGGGCTCTCGGGTATTCGAGAGGTCCGCGAGCGCGCCCGAGTCGGCGAGACCGGCCCTGACACGGGGCGAGAGGGCGAAGGTCCGGTCGCCATGGGACGCGACGTGCTCCGAGAGTTCCCCGAGGCTGCGCTCGAAGCCGCGGTGGCGCGTGCGTTCCGCGGCGTGGAAGACGTAGACGATGTTCGCCGCGACCGCAGCGGCCACGGCACCCCCGATGACGATGCGCGCTGACCTCGCGCGGAGGGCCGTGCACGCCACCATGGCGCCACGCGCCGCGAACAGCGCCAAGAAGGGGCTGATGACGAGGACGTTCCGCACGGCGGAGACCACCATCGTCGACATGTAGCCCACGTACAGAACGGGGAAGCTGGCGCAGAGCACGAACAGCATGAAGCGCTCGCGTGCCAGCGCGACCATTCCGACCAGGGCCAGGGCCGTGAGGGCCCAGGCGACGGGTTCGAAGGGGGAGAGGACATGCCCGCCGAAGTACTCGAGCATGCGCCCGAGGTGATCGCTTCCGGCCGCGACGGTGTAGACCCCGTGCCCCGCCTCGCGGTAGTGGATCATCTCGTAGTCGAGGTCGCGGCGGAACATCTCGTACTCGAAGAGGCTGCCCGGCGTGGTGACCAGGAACGTGCCCACGAAGAGTGCGCCGACGATGCCGAGCTGGCGCAGGCGAGACCGGATGCTGAGGCCACCCTGGGCACCGACCATGCCCGCGGCGATCAGGACCGGCGCGATCAGGATCCCACCCGGATATTTCGAGCCGCATCCAAGGCCCGCGGCGATGGCGGACGCATAGAGCCAGCGCCTCCCATCCTCGCTTCGAACCGCGGCCAGGGTGCAGAGCATCGTGAGGGCGCCAAACTGCATCAGCAGGCCGTCGGGCGCCACCCAGCGAATGTGGTAGGCGACTTCCCACGAGAACGCCAAAAGCGCCGTCGCGAGGGCTGCCTCCAGCCACGAGCCGCGCCAGCGCAGGACGAGGCGGTGCATCCAAACGAACCCAAGGCAGGACACGAGAAGGAACATCACCCTCAGCCGAATCCGGAAGGGCTGGCCGTAGATGCGCTCAATGACGTAGTCGCTCACGTCGAGCCCCTGAACGAGGGCTCCGATGACCTCCGGCACGATCGCGAGGACCGTGATCCAGTACCCGAACGTGGGGTAGTTGTACTTCCCCGGGAGCGGCTTGCCTTCGCGGAGGGATCGCTCAAGGGGCTTGAGCCAAGCATTGTCCTCGTCCCAGTGGGGCCCGAAGTCGATGGCGTAGAGGCTCGTCGCGAGGACAGCCACCAAGATCGCGAGGAGCGGCAGGACTCGCAAAAGCCGGCTGCCCCCCTGGATCGACGGCGCGGGCCCCTTCAAAGGGGGCGTGGAGGCGGTTTGGGAACCCATGGGCCATCGGAGCTTACCCCACCCACACAGGAGGCCGAGCGGGTTGCCCATGGCGCCCAAGAAATCAATGGGAAGATGCCAAGGTCGCCCCCGGATCGGTCGTTGGAGGTCTGGCAGGGGTGCGTCCCCATGTGCCCACCCTTGAGACGACCGCAGCAGGCCCCTCGGCCCTTGGAAATGATGTTCAACACGACGCTTTACGGACTCGCCCTCGCCGCCCTCTCCCAGGCGGCTCTTCCCCAGCCGACGCCCATCGCCCCGAATGGGGAACCAGCTTCCGGCCAACCCACCGGGCCCTGGGCTGAGGGTGACGCCACGCTGCCCCCCGCGAGCGTCCTCCCCGGCGGTTTCCTGGAGGCCTTCGCCCTCGCGGAGAACCGAGCCGCCGCCCTCGAGCAGCTCATTCCGGGGACCCAGGAGCACGACTACTACCGCTCGCTCTATCTCCAGGGGCTCTTTTCCCAGGACCCCGCCGGACGCTCCACCGAGCTGAAGCAGGTCGATCGCATTCTCAAGGGGTGGCCCAAGCGCAACGGCCGAACGTGGCAGTTCCGCCAGATCGAAGCCCGCCAGGCTCTCCTGCGGGCTTCTTCTGATCCTGCTGCCACTTACGCGTTCCTGCAGCGCGAGCTCGGCCTGGACTTCAACCATCGCCGTCGCATTCCCGGGGAGGTCCCGAACCTGCCCACGGAGCTGGATGCCACGAAGATCTCTACGGAGACCCTGCTCAAGAACATCCTCCGCAAGACCGGGGGGAGCGAGATTCGTTCGATCCGGCCGGCGCTTCTCGAGGAGCTCGTGCGCCGCGACCTCTCCAAGTCCCAGCGTGCCGTTCTCCTCGACATCCTTCCCCGGGCCGACGTCCCGGGTCTCGTCGAAGTCATCCTCGCGGACCTAGCGGCCCACAAGAAGTCGACGTTCGGCAGCCGGAAGATCCACTCGAAGCTGACGCTGGCCCAGCTCGAAGCCCTGCGGGGCGCACTTCCGAACGTGACGTCGAACCGGGACTACGTCTACGAGGTCATGCGCCGCTTGGATCTTGGGCCGGACGAGTCGAAGTCGGTCCCGGCCGATCGCCGGACCTACCTCGATCGGGCCTGGCGCTTTGTCGAGACACTGCCCCCGGCGTTCAACTCCCTCAAAGCGCATATTCTCTTCCGGCAGGTGGAAGAGGACCTGAACGATGGTCGGCCGAGGGCCGACAGGCTCCGGCGGTACCTGCGGCTTCCCCGACCGGTGTCCTATTGGCCCCGCGACGTCAAGCGAAGCGGCGACGTCTGCAACCTCGGCGAGCCCTTCGGCGGTGTGACGCCCTTCTCTGCGATCGGCGATGAGTCGAAGGTCGTTACGGAGTCGCTCCAGATCTTGCTCCGTTCGGAGGCCGGCTACGACGCCTACCT
This sequence comes from uncultured bacterium, assembly GCA_913058555.1. Taxonomy (GTDB): domain Bacteria; phylum Planctomycetota; class UBA1135; order UBA1135; genus Saltatorellus. Next base: position 1,329 of record CAJXRJ010000633.1, on the reverse strand, counting down.
CGACGTGCTTGAGGAGCGCTTCCTGCGCCGGGTGTTCGCGGAAACGAAGCTGATCTACAGCGATCTGGAGGACGCCGGATCGGAGGCGACAGATCGTTACATTGAGATGCTCGGCGGCGCCGGCGCCCTCGACGCTCTTCGGGACCGGGTCGAGGTTCAGTTCGCCCGCGGCGGGCGCACGGAGTACGGCGCCCGGGAGGACGTGTCCTTGGTCGTGGACCTCAAGAACGTCGACAGCTTGATCGTCAAGGTCTTCCAGATCGACCCGGTCGCTGCCTTCGATCGCTTCGGAAACCTCAACGTGGGGGCCCTCGACCTCGACGGGCTCGTGGCTGGGGAGGAGCGGGTCTTCGACTACTCGAACGGACCGCTCAACCGTCACCGGGAGACCTTCCAGCTGGACGCCCTCCAGGGCCCGGGGATCTACATTGTCGAGATGATCGGCGGCGGCGTTTCGAGCCGTGCCGTGGTCCGTAAGGGCGCGCTGCACCTGCTGGGCCGCGTTGGCTCTGCGGGGCATGTGTTCAAAGTGCTCGGCGGCGACCGTAAGGCCCGTCCTGAGGCGATCCTTCGCTTCGGGGGCCGCGATTTTGTCTCCGACGAGAACGGCGAAGTCTTCGTGCCGTTCTCGACACAGCCCGGAACCAAGACGGTCCTGATGCGTACCGCCGACGTGGCCGCGGTGGCGCGCTTCGATCACCTTGGAGAACGCTATGAGTTGGAGGCTGCGGTTCACGCCCCGGCGGAGGCTCTGCTCTCTGGCATGGCCGCCAAGTTCACCGTGCGGCCTCGCCTGACCGTTGCCGGTGAGCTCGTGGACCTTGCTTTGCTCGAGAACGCGCGCCTCGTGATCGGTTCCTTGGACATGGACGGCAACCGTTCCACCAAGGTCGTGGACGACCTGACCCTCGAGGCGGGCGGCTTCCTCAGGGCTGAGATCCAAGTGCCCGAGCGCACCATGGAATTCACCGTGAGCTTTGCGGGTGAGACCCGCAGTCTGAGCGAGGGGAAAGACGTGGCGCTGAGCTCCGAGGCTCGGTCGTTCCCGATCAACCGTATCCAGCCCATGAGCACGGTGCAGTCGCTTCTGACTCGCAACCCTGATGGGTACGTGCTCGAGGTGCGTGGTCGAGCCGGTGAGCCGCGCGCGGACATGGAGGTCCAGCTGAGCCTGCGCCACCGCCACTTCGATTCGCCCGTGGGCGTACGATTGAAGTCCGGCGCAGATGGCCGGGTGAACCTGGGGGCGCTGGGCGACATCGCTTCCGTGCGGGTGAATGGCTGTCTCTTATACACATCTCCGAGCCCACGAGACTAGGCATGATCTCG
>CAJXRJ010000632.1 GCA_913058555.1 uncultured bacterium | reverse complement strand
GGCGTCCGATGGACGACATTCTGAATAGCCGACTTGTTCAACGGCCTGCTAGGCCCGTTCGCTGCCGGTCATCAGGGCAGGCAAGCGCGCTGGATCCCCGGTGATGGCGTAGGTCCGAGCCGCCCGCTCAACGATCGCGTAGGGGGCCCCATCCGGGGGCGACTGGAGTCCCAGGCGCATCGTCCACGAAGAGTCCTCGACCGGATCGAAGGCCGCGGCCACACGGCTGGCTACGTAGGGGCGAAGTCCCGCGTCGAACAGGGCGGAGCGCCGCTCGTCCGTTCTGTTTCCCACGACCAAGACGCGAACGGGCTCGTGCACCAGCAGGTCAAGCGCCCGCGCAAATCCGGCCGTTGCGAAGCCGTGTGGACGCTCGGAGCCCAGGAATGCCTCCAGGGCCGCACGTCCGCGGTCCGTCCAGCGCCGATCTTGCAGGAGAACCCCCAGCCGGATCAGCGCCTCTCCCATGACCGCGTTGTAGCGCAGGTCATCGGCGCTGCGACGGGACGCGGCGGTGGGGGCTTGGTGCAGGTCAGCACGGAACGTGCCGTCCGGTGAGTCGAGGTGGCTCGCCGTCCATTCCGCGATTTCGAGGGCGGGCCCGAGGAATCGGTTCTCGCCCGCGTAGTGGACTCCGTCCACGAGGGCCCTCAGGACCGCGCCTTGGTCCCGGAGGTCGCCGGGCTGGTTCCACGAGCCATTCCAATAGTGGGAGACCCCTCGCGCCGAATGGAATAACTCGTCGAGCACGAAGTCGAGGGCCCGAACCCCTCGGTCCACGAGGTGTCTCTCCCCGAAGACGGCCCCTGCCTTGAACAGGCCGATGGCGGCCCAGGCGTTCTGATCCGCGTAGATGACGTGATCCAGGGTCGGCTCAGGAAGGCCCCGGCGCGCTTCGACTGAATTCACCCGTGCGTAGGCTGGGTCGAGTTCCTGGGCGGCCCGGAACGCCCCCGTGGCTTCATCGAGCAGCGCGGATTCCATCCAGCGGGCTACCCCTTGGGCGGTCTCCTTGAAGGTCTCGTCCCCGAGCGCTTGGTAGGCCTCTGCGTAGGCGAGCATGCGCTTGGCGTTGCTCAAGAGGGGCTTTTCGTAGTTCGGCACCGACCAGTCCCGTTGGGTCGCAAAGCGGAAGAAGCCGCCTTCTACGGAGTCCTTGATCTCGCGCTCCTGCATGGACCGCAGGGTGCGCACAACGGTCTGTCGGTAGCGCTCGTCGCCGGTCTCCGACCATCGCACCAGCATCAGATGCAACGCGTCTGGGTGGGGGAACTTCTGGCGGGCGCCCCAGCCGCCGAATTCGGGATCGGCGGTCTCGACGAGCATGTCGCAGATGGCCTCGATGGCTGCGGTTGAGGCTTCGCGGCTGGCGGCCTTCTCACCGGTCGCCGCGCCGTGGCCATCGGCTGCCCCCAGGATCTGCTCTGCGGCGTGGGACGCATCCACCGGCTCGATCGAAGTGACGGGGCCAGCGTCTGCCAGGCCTCCCCGGAGTAGGACGATCGAGGGCCAGCCGGATCCCCGGTGGCGGGCGTCCAGCTCCGGATGGGCGTCCTTGTCCGCATAAACGCAGACGAATCGGTCCCCAAGGGGTCCCGAAGCCGCCCCAAGGGCGGCTCTCATGGCGCGGCTGCGTGGGCAAAGTTCCGCCCCCAAGAGCAGCATCACCGGTACACCGCGCTCCTTTGCCTCCTCGAACGCCGCCTCGTCGTAGGTCCTCCACATGGGTTTCCTATCGACTATTTTGGCTGGCGCCTCCACCTCTCCATCGAGAGACGCCCCCGCTCCGAACCCATGCTGGGGTCGGGGCGGGGGCGCCACAATGAGAGTTCGACGGGGACTCAGGCGTCCGCGAGGGCACCGGTGTCGCTCACCGGAATGCTCCCCCAGTCGAGCTTGGGGCAGTCCCCATAGAGATCATCGAGGGCGTAGTACTCCCGGGCCTCTTCCTGCTGGATGTGGACTACGACGTCGGAATAGTCGAGGAGGACCCACCAACCGAGGTCGGCGCCCTCGGCGCGGCTGTGGCCTTCGCCGAGGCGCTTGAGGCGGTGGTGGACCTCTTCGTACATGGCCCGGACGTGGGGCCTCGAGGTGCCCGTCACCACGACGAAGTAGTCCGCCACCTTGATGGTGTCGGCCACGTCGTAGACGACGAGGTCGACGCCTTTCTTTTCTTCCACGATCGTGGCGATCGTGGCGGCGAGTGTCTTCGTGTCGATGATTAGGCTCCTAAGTGCTTGTTGTGGGTCTGATGAACTCGGGTTGAATCAGACGAACCAGGGGAGGAACACGAGGGCGACGACGGTCATCAACTTCACGAGGATGTTGAGGGCCGGGCCAGAGGTGTCCTTGAACGGGTCACCAACGGTATCACCGACGACCGCAGCTTTGTGGGGCTCAGAGCCCTTACCGCCGTGGGCGCCGCCTTCGATGTACTTCTTCGCGTTGTCCCAAGCGCCACCGGCGTTGGCCATGAAGATCGCCATCATGATGCCGGTCACCAGGGCGCCAGCGAGCAGGCCCGCGAGGGCAGCGATGCTCCAGAAGCCGCAGAGGATCGGGGCGGCCACGGCGATGATGCCGGGGACGACCATTTGCTTGAGCGAACCTTCGGTCGAGATCGCGACGCAGCGGGCGGCGTCCGGCTTGCCGGTGCCCTCCATGATGCCGGGGATCTCTCGGAACTGACGGCGCACTTCCTCGACCATGGCCTGGGCGGCGTTGCCGACGGCCTCCATGGTGAGGGCGGCGAAGAGGAACGGAAGGATGCCGCCGAGCAGGAGGCCGATGAGGACGTAGGTGTTGGTCAGCGAGAGATCGAGTGCCTTCTCGCCAGCGGCCGAAAGGAGCTGGTCGCCGCGCAGCTGGAAGGCTGCGAAGAGGGCGAGCGCGGTGAGCGCCGCCGAGCCGATCGCGAAGCCCTTGCCGATGGCGGCGGTGGTGTTACCCACTGCGTCTAGGGCGTCGGTGCGCTCGCGCACTTCCGGGGGAAGCTCGGCCATCTCGGCCAGGCCGCCGGCGTTGTCCGCCACCGGGCCGTAGGCGTCGATGCCGAGGGATATGCCGAGGGTCGAGAGCATACCGACCGCCGCGAGAGCGACGCAGTACACGCCATAGAGGGGCTCGCCGTCGACGATACCGGCCCAGTTGGCGGCAAAGATCGCGACGCAGATCAGCAGCACGGAAAGGGCGACCGAGCGCATGCCGACCGCGAGGCCGCTGATGATGCACGTTGCGGCGCCGGTCTCCGACTTGTTCGCGATGGTGCGAACGGGGGCGGTGTCGGTCGAGGTGTAGTACTCGGTGACCTTACCGATCAGGACACCCACGCCGACGCCTGCGACGATGGCGATCAGCAGCTTGTAGCCAACAACAGCTTCCGGAAGCGGAAGGATGCTCGGCACAAGGACGAGGATCGCGGAGCCGGCGATCGTCACGAGGGAAGCAACGATGAGTCCCTTGGACAGGGCGCCGTGGATACCGTGCTCGTCCTTGGCGTTGACGAAGAACGTACCGGCGATCGACGCGAAGATGCCGATGGCCGCAACGGCCAGGGGCAGGAGCGCGAGGCTCGTCATGTTCGGGTCGTCCTTGAACGTGATGGCGGCGAGGGTCATTGCGGCCACGATCGAGCCCACGTAGGACTCGAAGAGGTCCGCGCCCATGCCGGCGACGTCACCGACGTTGTCGCCGACGTTGTCTGCGATGGTGCCCGGGTTCCGGGGGTCGTCCTCGGGGATGCCCGCTTCGACCTTGCCGACGAGGTCGGCGCCGACGTCCGCGGCCTTGGTGTAGATGCCGCCGCCGACGCGCGCGAAGAGCGCGATGGACGAGGCGCCGAAGCTGAAGCCGAGAACTTTCTCGAGGCCTTCGGTGGAGAACTCCGGGGCGTAGAGGTGCGTGAAGATCACGATGCCGAGCAGCGCGAGGCCGACGACGCTCATGCCCATGACGACACCGGAGCTGAACGAAACGCGCAGCGCCTCAGAGAGACCCGTCCGCGCAGCCTGCGTGGTACGCACCGCGGCGCGGGTGGCCGTGTGCATGCCGAAGTAGCCGGCGATGGCGGAGGCCGCGGCGCCCGCGACGAACGCGATGGCCGTGTCCTGGCCCAGACCCTGCTGCTTCGAGAAGAAGATAGCGGCGCCCACGATGATCACGAAGACGGTGAGCCACTTGTACTCGGCCTTGAGGAACGCGGCAGCGCCCTCCTGGACCTGCTTGGAGATCTCCTGCATCTTGGAGTCTCCCGCATCCTGCTTCATGATCGCGAAGTACTTCGCGATCGCGAAAATCAGCGCAGCAATTGCGGCGGCGCCAGCGACGTAGAGGAACATGGGGCAGTTCAGGGCGCGCCCTGTAGTCAGAGGGGCGCGCGCGGGCTGGGGGTGGGGGATCTGTCTCTTATACACATCTCCGAGCCC